>NZ_JANQDG010000137.1:0-26329 GCF_029891665.1 Anabaenopsis sp. FSS-46
TGAGGAAAAATAGACTCAAGGGCAGTTTGTGCAGCCTGACCCCAATCAGGTGGTGATGTTGAGTGAGTATGTAGATAAGTCCAATGAGCGATGAGATAAGCGGTCAGAGAAAGAATCAGCCAGCGATACATACCCAGTAAAGTTCCTTGCCCAAAGCGATGCAAACCAAAACGATGCTTTGCGGTTTTAAACCAACCCTCAATTTGCCATCGACGTTTAACAACTTAGGCATAAAAAGTAGCTTTAGATACACTACTGCTCATCAAATTTCGTAAAACACGTAAAGATGAAAATTTATCAAAATCATCCTTGGCCTGTAACAGTCTCAGAGGCTATACTGATACAAGAAAGTTTACGAAGTCAAGTAATTACCTCAGATCAACTTCGGCAACCTGTGAAATATGTTGCAGGTGTAGATATGGGTTTTGAGTGCAATGGGAATATTAGCCGTGCTGCAGTTGCGGTGCTGAGTTTTCCTGATTTGCAGGTAGTAGAAACTGCATTAGCTCAACGTCCAACATCATTTCCTTATATTCCCGGTTTTCTTTCATTTCGGGAAATACCAGCCATACTTGATGCAATAGAAAAGATTCAAATTACACCAGATATTATTTTGTGTGATGGTCAAGGAATCGCCCATCCCCGAAGATTCGGTATCGCTTGTCATTTAGGGGTGATATTGGATATACCCACAATTGGGGTAGCAAAATCATTACTAATTGGTAAGCATGATCAACTGTCAGACACTAAAGGTAGTTGGCAACCACTCATACATAAAGGTGAAACTATTGGGGCTGTTTTAAGAACACGTCAAGGAGTAAAGCCTGTATATGTCTCCATCGGTCATCAAGTCAGTTTAACTACTGCAATTGAATATGTATTAAGCTGTACACCAAAGTATCGTCTGCCCGAAACTACACGCATGGCTGATAAATTTGCTTCTGGGAAATAAACGATACACAAGATACCCTTTAATGGTGTAGAAATGTATAGAATCTTGTAAAGATATAAAATATAGTTCTAAAAATGCAAACACTCGAGCTTTCTTCCTCTGGGCTGGTAGTACAACCAAAGCCATTTGAGTCTTTGAGAATTATTGCACTAGGAGATAGCTTAGTTTATGGCTTTGGCGACCCAGAAACAGGGGGTTGGGTTGAACAACTGCGGCGCTGGTGGATGTTGCCCGATAGTTGTGGTCATATATTATATAATTTGGGGGTGAGAGGCGATCGCACCCAGCAAGTAGCACAAAGGCTAGAAGTAGAATTTCGCCATCGAGGTGAATTAAGAAATCGGCTTCCCGACCTGATGATTCTCTCCGTCGGTGTGAATGATTCCGCCCGATTAAAAAGTAGCCAGGGTCGTAATTATACAGATTTCGCTGTATTTAAAACCGAAATTGCTGCTCTGCTCGCACAAGCACAAAAACTTTGCCCTGTGTTGTTTGTGGGGATGGTTCCTGTGGATGAAAGCAAAATGCCTTTTTTAGATTGCTTTTATTATAATCACAGCGACCAGTACCGTTATAAAGAAGTTACTAAACTTGCTTGTCAGCAACGGCAAATTCCTTACTTAGATATTTTCGATCAATGGATGTCCCGTGATGAATCGTGGCGGTTACATCGCTTAGGTGTAGATGGTCTTCACCCCAATACCCTCGGTTATCAAACTTTGTTAGCAGACGTGATGAACTGGGAAGCACTAGCAGCCTACAATCAGAAGGCCAATGGAAAAACTAACCCCCATGAGGGGGTGTAAATTTAGACTCAATTTCCAAGGGCGCTAAAATCTCTCTGTTTCTTGCGGTTGTGTCACTGCTCCGGGCTGAGAGGTGAAAAAGTTTTGAGCAGCTTGGTTTTGGTAAATACATCTAATGTCAGGGTTTTCACTGTCCAAGTTACCTGTAAAGCCAAAGGTATTTAAACGACTCCTACATTCTCTGACTTGGCTTGATGATACAAGGTTACGTTGCTCTAAAATTGCCCAGTTATTTTGGCGCAGAACGCACCCAGGACGCATACTTGGTTGAGCAACATAGACGTTAAACGGGTTGAGAGTAACAAACAGTCTCGCGTCCATGACCATTGCACTAGCCCCAAACTGCACACAAATCTCAGGGTTAGGCGCTTTAGTATCTATGAATTCACGAGAAGCGACATTTGCCGGGGTTAAAGTGGTTGTGGAACTAAAGGCAATACCAATTCCAATACCCAACACCAGCACCCCCGCCAAAATGGCGATAGTAGAGATGTTGAACAGGGGGGATTGTAAAGCCGAGGATTTAGAAGTATTGGCTGGTCTACCAGTAGATTTACGTCTCATTTTCGCTCTGATTACCTTCAGCACTGAGAAAGTAGGGAGTTAGCTCAACTGGCCTCCCTTTGACAGTATGACGATTCTTAATTGTAGTTCTGTTTTGCGATCGCCTTTGGCACAGGGCGGAGGGACATCGCCACTGGAAATTTAGCAAATTTCCAGCGACGATATGGTTCCCTTGATTAGACAGCTTGATAACTAGCAGAGTATGTGTCTTTGAGAGGTTGCCAACTGAAGGCACGCGCCCCCCCTCTCTCTACTACTACTTTTACTCTGGGTTCCAAGCTAGGTAAGGTGGCTAAAAACTCAACTTCCTGATCTGCGAGAATATTGCCTTCAATGATCCACAACACCAGCCCCTTTGAATTTGGTGGTAGCTGTTCTAGATTGTAGGTAACAATCGGTGGAATATAATATACATAACCTACCGCAGCACCAGTACTAGAGCTTTTTTTACCCAGGTGAGGTGGTCTGACTCCATGAACTCCTGTGAGATAGGCAGCTACGTCGCCCAACCCCCTGGCGGTAATATGAAGATCGACATAGCCAGTAGCCCTCAGTCGGCGGCGATATCGACCTTCAAAACCTCCTTCCAAAGGTACGTAAACACCAAGGGAACCAAATTTTTCCAGATCGCGAATGAAAGCGTTGCCAGTGGTAATCAGTGCCATAAATTTTCTTTCGTCTTATCCCACTCAGATATCTCTATTATTCACCCTGAAGCAGGATTAGGTTCAAGTATTCAGGACATCACCTGTAATCAAAAACTATTTTAAAGATTTCTCGACAAAAATCAATAGATGATTTATGATATTAGATTGTGACCTCCGAGCGTAAAAACTGACTGCTCAATTTTCTGTGGGTTCTTAGATGTTTAACATCTCCTGGCAATAATAAACTTAGCTTAAAGTTGTCAGAGACTGGTACACTAGAAAAACTAGCAGGTTAGCAAAGAGTTAGGGGCTAAATAAACCCGGCCCATAAACGACTCTGTACTACGTTCACTCCTATATCCCTGAAAACCCAGGGAATATCTTAAGCTGTAGTTTAAGATTAAAGTGTTGAGTGAAGCAAAAACTGAGGGGTAATGTTAGTTTCATAACATTGCATCGAGCTTAGTTCACGGATACTGAGCGGGAGAAAACCGCTTAAGTCCCACCACAGCACGGCAGTAGCAAATGATAGGGCAAAGACCACTAACAGCACTGCCTCCAGAAAGTGCCTAAGTAATTGCTTGGACGAAAGCATTACTGCACAAAGTGCAAAGCTTAAAAGCATTGCTCTGAAATTCCAAGAGTTGTTTTTTTCGCCCAGAAAAAAAAGCTTGTGGCTGTTCTGGTGACCAAGTGAGGTAGTCCTAATCCGACTATTTTATAGACAAAAATATACTTATGTTGACAAGCACCGACATAAGTGAGTTAAGAAAATCGCCCACTTGATATATGGTCCTACGATATCAAGTATTGAATTAAGACTATTGCCAAGGCGAAAACCAAGCAATGATAGCGGTAGTCTTTCTTGTAAATCTTAACTTGAGAAATATCGCGTCTGGCTAAGGCGTGCAAGTCTACACCAGGGATAACCGCTCCCATGCTCCCGTTGAAGTAGAAAGTAAAGTCTAGCTTTGTCTAGGTTTTATGTAGCAGAAAATGGGAAATTAACCATTACAAAACTTTAAATACAGACATCATGGCAAAAATCCAGTTTTGCAGAGGAATCGACGAGGAAGTAATTCCAGAAGTACGCTTAACCCGCTCGCGCAGTGGCGACAGTGGGACAGCAACGTTTATTTTCACCAATCCGCGCATTTTAGATCAAGGTAACACGGAGGAAATCACCGGGATGTACTTGATTGACGAGGAAGGAGAAATTATTACCCGAGAAGTTAAGGGTAAGTTCATCAATGGGAAGCCAGAAGCCTTAGAAGCTGTTCATCTGATGAAATCTGCTGCAGAATGGGAGCGCTTTATGCGCTTCATGGAACGCTATGCGGCAGAAAATGATTTGGGATTTAACAAGGCTCAATAGATATCCGATATACAGCAGATTTTATCTGAGTAGGTACAAGGGCGGGCAAGATGCCCACCCCATAGAAGTTTTATCATTTGATGGAATTGGTATAACGCAACCGACAAGATACATTTAATCTGACACTTGCGTAAGTCCTATAATCAAAAAAACTCCCTATATTAGGGAGTTTGTATTTTGTTAAATGATTTTCTCAAAAGTTGTGAAATTTTAAAAAGTGGCGCTCGCTACACAAATAACAGCCAAAATGCCAGCGATCGCATAAAATACCCTTACCACTTGTAATTCCGACCACCCGCTCAATTCTAGGTGATGGTGTAGGGGAGCCATTTTCAATAAACGCTTTCCTTTCCCATCAGGACCCTTGGTAGCTTTGTAATAACCCACCTGGGCAATAACTGAAAGAGTTTCCACAAAGAAAATACCACTGAGAATAAACAGTGCTACCAAACTATTAGTTAGTAAAGCTACAGCAGCTAAAGCTCCGCCCAGTGCTAAGGAACCAGTATCACCCATAAACACCCGTGCTGGGTTACGATTATGGGCTAAGAAACCTAAACAACCGCCACTTAATGCGGCACAAAAAACCATTAATCCTGGGTAAGCGGGGGCGATAACAGAACCTAAGCCTAATAAAGCGATGGCCACGGTTCCCGCTGCTAAACCATCAACACCGTCAGTTAAATTAGTTGCATTACTTTCTGCGACCAGGACAAAGCCAGCCAAAGGCCAGAATAAATATCCTAAAGGTAGTGTAAAGCTCACCCAGGGTAAAGCAATATTTGTAATTTGAGAATTATGATTAAACATCAGCCACAGACAAAACAGGGCTGCAAATAGAATTTGCAAAGCCAGTTTCATTTTGGGTGATATCCCTTTATTTGATTTGCGACGCAGAATTTGCCAGTCGTCAAGCCAACCTACAAATCCATAACTGAGAGTTAAAGCACAGACCCCAAGGACTTCTGTGGCAAAATTAGATAATATACAGGCGATCGACACAGATACCGGTACAAAAAATATACCCCCCATAGTTGGCGTACCAGCTTTCTTTAAATGGGCTTGTGGTCCATCTTCGCGGATAATTTGGCCAGTTTTCCAGGCTTGTAACATTGGGATTACTAAAAATCCCATAGCAGATGTACACAGCGCTCCTAGCAACAATGGTAACGTAAGTGACATACCTAGCCAGGGCGTTCTCTGTCCTAGCCAATCCAAGCTCAATGCTGCTACACTGAGGGCTATAACTAAACCAAAAGCTAAGCTAATACCCGAAATATTTGACCCTTGGTTAGGAGATAATTTAGCGTCCACAGAAATTTCCTTCACTCCACACTTAACAGAACATAGATATTACCCAGCACTGCACGGAAAAACCAAGATAAATTTATTACAAAAACATCAATGAGTTTTGATTTGACCTTTTTAGCCGATGTGCTATGGTAATACTACCCAGGTTGACCAGGCTAGTCTTCGTCTACGCCAAGATCACTACCATCATCAATGTCGTAATCATCTATTCCGTCTTCTGAACTCAAGAAATCTGATATTTCTTCTTCTTGTTGTGAATAATCGGTTTCTTGAACAGTACGCGCTACAAGCCTTCCTTGATTTTGTAACCAGTCCAACATAGAAGATTCTTGCTTTAATGGAATTACTGGCGCGCGTTGGTTCCGGGGTTCTTCACTTAATGGAGAGTTCAGCATATCTACCAAAACACAAAAAGATCATGTAACTAGACATTAAGAAGTCTATCACTGACAAGGGATATTTTAATTATCCATTCAAGTCGTAGTTAATAAATCCGTAAACTGGCAGAAATAATTTATTGAATAGTCTTATAAGAACCACCAAAATTGCACGGCTATTATGTCATAATCTATACTGTCGGCTGAAAGTAGATCAATCCTGATGATTTTTGAGGTGATAGACCATGCTCGGTAAAGCTAATCTCATTGATGCGATCGCCGGTACTAATCGCGGTTTACTAGCCACTGAACCACAAAAACAAGCTATCTTAGCAGCCATCGCCAATTTAGAAGACTTCAATCCTACCCCTCGCCCCTTAGAAGCGACGGATTTACTCAATGGTGATTGGCGGTTAATCTATACAACCAGTAAAGCTCTCCTAAACCTGGATCGCATACCGTTATGTAAGCTCGGACAAATTTATCAGTGTATCCGGGTCAACACTGGCAGTATTTACAATATAGCCGAGATTTATGGCTTACCTTATCTGGAAGGATTAGTAAGTGTAGTTGCCAAATTTGAACCAGTTTCGGAGCGACGTGTACAAGTCAAGTTTGAGCGATCCATTTTGGGTTTAAAACCTTTAATCGGTTACAGTTCTCCCGCCAGTTTTATTCAACAAATTGAATCCGGTAAAAAGTTTACGGCTATTGATACCTCCTTAAACAGCGAGCAACAGCAAGGCTGGCTAGATATTACTTATATAGATAGTGATTTACGCATTGGCAGGGGTAACGAGGGTAGTGTGTTTGTTTTGAGTAAAACATAAATCTTATTACATCCGTTGCATTTGCCAACGAAAATACCCTGCCTTCGGTTTTTTGTCAAGATGGGTCTGATACCTTGTCAGGTTTCGGCTGTCAATGGAGGAATACTTAACCCCGTTTCAGATAAATAACTTAACAAAGCCTCTAGGAAACAGCTGGACAATGTAAAGTGAAATCAATTAGCCCTAATATATCCATCATTAAAAGGGAAGATACTTATGGTTCAACGTGGTTCTAAAGTGCGTATTCTCCGCCCCGAATCCTACTGGTTTCAGGATGTAGGCACAGTGGCTTCTATTGACCAAAGCGGCATTAAATACGCAGCAATTGTCCGGTTTGATAAGGTGAATTACTCTGGTCTCAACACTAATAACTTTGCCCTAGATGAATTACTTGAGGTAGAACCACCAAAAGCTAAAGCTAAAAACTAAGCGGCAGAGCAATAAAGGTAATAATTTGATGGGATGCTGAATGATATAGCTTAAATCCTATATCATTCACCAGCCTACCCTCAAAGGTAAACGATATAGCTTAAATGCCTGAACTGCCTGAAGTTGAAACAATCCGCAGGGGTCTAAACCAATTTACCCTGCACCGCAAAATTACGGGTGGGGATGTGTTGCTAAACCGCACCATTGCCTACCCGTTTTCTGTAAATGAGTTCATTTGTGAAATTACAGGAAGTGCGATCGCCGCTTGGCATCGTCGTGGTAAATATCTTTTAGGGGAACTGACCCCCTCACCCCAGACTCCGTGGTTAGGTGTTCATCTCCGCATGACCGGACAGCTATTATGGCTACATCAAGACGAACCATTACACAAGCACACAAGAGTGAGGCTATTCTTTGAAAACCAGCAAGAATTGCGCTTTGTTGACCAGCGCACCTTCGGTCAAATGTGGTGTGTTCCCCCAGGAGTAGCAGTAGAAAGTATAATTACCGGTTTAGGGAAACTAGCCGTAGACCCTTTTTCGCCTCAATTCACCCTTGAGTATTTCGCCGATAAATTACAAAATCGCCGCCGTCCTATTAAAACAGCACTATTAGATCAATCAGTGGTGGCGGGTTTAGGTAATATTTACGCTGACGAAGCACTATTTAAAAGTGGAATTTTACCTGTAACCCTGTGTATGGATTTGCAGTTACAGCAAATTCAACGTTTACACACAGCTATTATTCAAGTATTAGAAACCAGTATTGCAGCTGGGGGTACAACCTTTAGTAATTTCCTCAACGTTCAAGGGGTTAACGGTAATTATGGCGGTGTGGCTTGGGTATATAACCGCACTGGCGCACCCTGTCGAGTTTGTGGTACTCCCATAGAGCGAATTAAGTTAGGGGGGCGTTCCAGTCATTTTTGCCCCCAATGTCAGAGTTAGTAGAGAGGCTGGGAATGGGGTGTAAACAAACCAGCAATAAATTCTTAAGTGAATTTGCATCTGACCACAAGTTAAAATCCTGTTAAAACCAATTCAAGAGGAAATTTATGGCAGTTAAAAAAGGGGATATGGTTCGCGCTGTCCGCGAGAAGCTGGAAAATAGTTTGGAAGCACAAGCCAGCGATCCTCGCTTTCCTTCATATTTGTTTGACAGCAAGGGCGAAATTGTCGATGTTAAGGGTGATTACGCCTTGGTAAAATTTGGGAAAGTACCAACGCCAAATATTTGGTTACGCTTAGACCAGCTCGAAGAGTTTAACTAAGTCTGTTGACACTCCCCCGCTAACCGCTCTCCCAACCTCTCCTCCGCAAGCACAGAGGCTTTAAAGGTTGATTTTTGCATGGAAATAAGTAATGATTATGCGACTTTGTAAAGCGCAGAAGAGTTGGGGAGGGGTTGATGGAATTCACCTTGAAAAACCATAAATTCAGATATCCTATTTGATTTATAAAAACTAGGAGTTTCAGATCCCCGACTTCTTAAAGAGGTCGGGGATCTAAGTCTTCATAAGTAAAAGTTTTTTATAGCTAAGACGACAAAATAATATTACCATAAAATGAATAGTCATATAGGACACTGGGCATGGCTGCAGAAGAAAAAGGTTTAAAGGATACTCAAGCTAAAACACGCGTGCTGCTGGCGTTGTGGGATATGGGAGCAGTGGAGGGAGAGGTTAACCAGGGTCAACTCACTAAACGAATTGTCACTAAGGGTAAGAAGGTAGGAGACTATCGGCACATATTTAAAGATTTGGAAACGGCTGGAGCAATTTCTATTTCTAAAAAGAAAATTTCTCTCACCTCTCCCATAGGTTTGGAGATGTTGGGGGAGGGTTTGAGCAGTGGTGATTTTCAGTTTGAGGGGACTATTGTCGGCACCTGGGTAGCCAATGCGTTGCTGCGGTGGATTAGTCAGATGAATGGGGGATCAACTCTATCTGTTCTTGCGAGTGATGGGGTGAAGTTGGCGGTTATTTCTTCCTACGAAGAATTTAAATCTGTGGCATTAGAAGTTTACGACCAACTCAATCAGAACTACAACTTAGATGATTTAGTGCCTATTTATCGCATCAGGAGAACCATAGGGGAGCGGGTGAGCCGTGAAAACTTCAACACCTGGTTGATCGAAATGCAAGCTGAGGACATTTTGCAGCTGATTACTGGAGAAATAGCAGACTTTACCCCTGATAAACGAGAAGACTCGATATCTATGGAAGGTACACAACTACGTTCCTATGCTCAACGCCTGAGTTAATCAAATTGCTTCCACACTGTGTAGTTCCTCCCACGACATTTATTCATCATGACAAATACCCCTATTTCTTCCATAGAAGCCGTTAACGCCGCTATTAAAAATCATAATCCCTTTACTAACGCTGGTATCGTTAAAGAACAGGACGTATGGGGAAAGGGAGTCCCCGATGTACCAACCTTAAATGCTCATGCTTCTAATAAAGTCTTTGAAGCCATTGAATTTGTGCGAACAAGTCAATTGAGCCAAGATAAAGTGACTTCCATTGTGATCACTGCACAACAGGGAGTTGGTAAAACTCATCTTCTCAGCCGCATTCGTCATCAATTAGAAACAAAAGGCGGTGCTTTATTTGTCTATGCAGGTGGTAATAATTATACAGACTTAAATCTGGTGAAGTACCAATTTCAGCAAACCTTAGCAGATAGTCTGAGTGAAACTGGTAGTCAAGGGGTAATGCAGTGGCAGGAAGTAGCCGCAGCCATGGCCAACGAAACTAGAGGTGACAATTGCCCCCAATCAGCAGAGTTAGTTAAAAAGTTTGACCAAGCATATAAAAAGAGTTTGGACAAAAACAAAAATCTCATGAATGCCTTGCAAGCACAAGTGCTGAAAAATAAACCCAATGCAGATCCCTATATTCTCCGGGCTATTTTGTGGACACTCTCAGAAACTCAAGCACCTTTTGCTATCAGATGGTTATCTGGTGAAGAATTAGCCCAGGTCAATGCTGATGAGTTGGGTTTACCTAATTCTCCTAAAAGCAATCAAGACAAAGAAGCTGAAGCCCTGAAAAATATTCAGCAAGTCTTGAATTTAGTTAGTTTCTATAATCCGGTTATTATTTGTTTTGACGAGATAGATGTTAAAAACAACTCCACTGAAGATGGCTTACCCACTGAAAGCGTAATTGCTAATTTGGTGAAAATTCTCCATGATACTCTGGAAAACTCCGAACTTAGTCAAGGAGTTGTTTTTCTCACAGTAATGCTACCGGAAACATGGAGAGAAAAGGTAAATTTAATACCAGGTGGTACCCCTGATAGAGTATCAAAATTTACTCAAAGAAAACCAATAGAATTAAAATATGTTAGTAGCGATTCTATGGTGGACTTAGTTACTGTTTGGCTTCAGGAATTTTATCATTCAAAACAATTAATTCCTCCTCATCCACTTTACCCATTTACAGAAGGTGAACTGAGAGAATACGGCAAAAATAAACCAACTGTCAGAGAAGCTTTGCAATGGTGCGCCAAGAATTTTAAGGTAGATGAGCTACCCCCAGACCCACTTTCACGGTTTGAACTGGCATTTACAAAAGAAAGTAATCTCAATGCTGAAGATTACTTACAGGATAATAATATGCTGGCTGAGGCTCTATGTTTTGGTTTTGAGACATTGATCAATCATACCTTAGAAGGAGTAAAAATTGAGGAGATTACCCGGGATGTCAAGCCTAAATCACAGAATAAAAATTGGATAAAGTTTAAAATTGTTGGTACTGAGAATGGCGCAGCGGTGAAAATTGGCGTGTCTGTAATCCAGGATTCTCGAACTGCATTATGTGCTGGATTAAAACGTTTAATTGATTATCAAACATTTGATTTGACTCGTGGTTGTTTAGTGCGATCGCAAGACAAGATCCAAAAAATGAAGCAAAATTCTGAAGCCTATAAATTACTGGAGGAACTCATATCCCAAAAAGGAGGGGAACACGTCGATTTAATAGAAGAACAAATTCGCCCACTGATCGCAATTTACTCTATTTACCAAAAGTGCTCAAACTATGATTTAACAGATGCACAAATTTTCGATATCATTACTCAAAATAAAATTACCATTGATAATCTTCTATTACGAGAGATTTTAAGCGATCCATCAGGCATATTACCAGATGCTGATGATAGCGATATTTTAGATGAACTATTTGATCCTACAAATTTAAGTCAAACAGATGAATCAGACGAGTCAGACGAATTAAGCGATTTGTATAGTTAATCATGAGCCAATCAGTTTTAATTTATAAAGCCCTTTGTCTACCCAGTGGCGATGTGGAAGCGTTAGTACAAGGGCGAATTATTGCAGCTATACCTCGTAAATTATTGAATAGGGGTGATAAATTTGCTCTTTACCCTGTTAATTCTTCAATACATCAGTTGCAAATTGAGCAATACTATCGCCCGAATTTTTTACCCATTGCTGAAAGTGTCATCAAACAACTGAACTCTGAAAAAGTTACTATTAAAGCTTGGGCGAGATGTGAACTTTGCGGAATGTTGGATGAGACTCAGCCGTTAGAAGTTTTATCTCAGTTAACAATCTGGACAACAGCAACGCTGAAACAAATCTTAGAAAAACAACATATTTTTTTACCTTACCTGCGAGTTTATCATTTATCGGAGCCTTGTCAAGTTGTACTCACCCCCGATATTAAGGGCAAAATTGGTAAATTTGTCGGTATACCTAATATTACTGCTGGGGAGGCAAAACCAGTATTGAGCGATCGCATTTTTGCTCAACGCCAAAAGCAACTACAAAACCTCGAACCACCCAAACACCCAGAACTAGAAGATTTACAAACTGCAATAGTGTCTGTGAGTATGAGCAACCCAGGGGCGCAAGCATTAGACAATTATATTAAAAGGTTTTTAGGTTGGAGTAGTCAGGAGGATAATCATCAACTGGGTGAGGATTTGGGTTGGATAAATAATATTGCCGCGTTAGGCGATCGCAGTATACAAGAAGATGAGGGTAAAAGTAACTATCAAGCCGGGACGGACTTTGAAAATGTGGTGCGTCATAGCTTGGAATTTTTAGGATTTACCGTTGATTATAGTCATAAAGGCGGTGCTGGTGGTTTAGATTTATTTTGTTCCCAACCATACCCATTATTTGGTGAGTGTAAAGCCGGTAAAAGAATTCCTAATGATAGCGCAGTACAATTGTTAAATTTGGGAATGTTACGCGAACCAGAGCTTTTTGATCAAGCTACTAAAATTATCATTGGTGCGGGTAAACCAACAAACCAACTACAAAAATCTGCAAAAATACAAGGTATGGCTATTCTTAATCCTGAAACACTTGAAAAATTAGTCAAACTCCAAAATAACTATCGTAACTCAGTAGATTTATTTAAACTCAAAGAATATTTAAAACCGGGTCAATGTGATGCACAAGTAGAAAAATATATCAGTCAAGTTTACACAGATATCAATTTGCGATCGCACATTATCCAACTAGTAAAAAATTATCAGCAAAACTCAGGGATAGACTTAGCAGGGGTAGAAGCCCTACACGGTGCATATTTCGGCTCAAATCCACCACAACCCCTGCAACCACAAGAAATGCACGAAATTTTAATAGAACTTTCCTCACCCCTGACAGGTTACTTAGGAAGAGTTAAAGGTCAAGATTGGAAAAGCGATCGCTTTTACTTCCTCCGAGACTTAGTAACTACGGCTGAGTAACTTAATATTTGCCCATAACTGCCAAGCATCCTAGATAGATGTGATCTAAGATGCTAGAGAATAAAAAAATTGTTGCAGATACAACAATTATGTGATACAATAGTGCAATGAATCTAAGTTTATTTGGCGGCGCAAATCTTCAAACTAGCAGGGTTACCTGGGTCACCTTGTACTAATACACCGCGATCATTTGCGTGCAAGTGCCGGACAATTTTGTAAATTGCCTCAACTTTGTCAGATGCGCCAGCTTTTTCGGCTATTTCTTCCAGAGACAGGGCTGTTTTTTGCTGTTGCAACACAGCCACTACCTTTGATTGTAACTCCAGAATAGCCGCAGCAGCTTTTTTACCAGCTTCTACTCCTGGTTGATGGTAGGCGTTGATATTTACCAAACTGGCGTATAAACCAACAGCACGTTCATACAAAGCAATTAACGCTCCCACTGTTTTGGGGTTGACTTGGGGAATAGTCACTGTAATAGAATCCCGTTGATTTTCGTACAGCGCTTGTTGACTTCCTAAGAGAAACCCACAGAGAAAATCTCCCGATGTAACTCCAGGTTGAATTTCTAAAGATTTTCCTTGACGGTCTTCTAACACTTCAATGAAAGTAGCAAAGAAATTCGGTACACCCTCACGTAATTGCTGGACGTAAGCGTGTTGGTCTGTGGAGCCTTTGTTACCGTAAACAGCGATCCCTTGATAAACAGTCTTACCGTCCAGGTCTTTTTCTTTACCTAAAGACTCCATTACCAGCTGTTGCAAATAGCGACTAAATAACAACAAGCTGTCCTTGTAAGGTAAGACAACCATATCTTTTTCACCCTTACCATTACCGGAAAAATACCAAGACAAAGCCAACAAAGCCGCTGGGTTATTTTTCAAGTTTGGGACGCGGGTAGCGTCATCCATTTCTTTCGCACCCTCTAGCATAGCGTGAACGTCAATGCCTTGTAATGCGGCAGGTACTAGTCCCACGGCCGACATCTCTGATGTGCGTCCTCCGACCCAGTCGTACATGGGAAATCTGGCTAACCAGCCTTCATTTTTGGCGACTTGATCTAAGTTACTATCAACGCTAGTAATCGCAACAGCGTATTGAGCAAAGTCTAAATTCTGGGCTGCATAGGCGGCTTTAACTTCAATCATCCCATTGCGTGGTTCCGGTGTTCCCCCAGATTTGGAGATGACTAAAACCAAAGTTGTAGCTAGGGTATTTTGCAACCGAATCAGAACACGGTCAATACCTGCGGGGTCTGTATTGTCGATAAAGTGAAGGTTCAGGGGTGGAAAATCAGGACTGAGGGCCTCAGCCACAAATTGCGGACCGAGGGCAGAACCACCAATACCAACAGATATAATATCGGTAAACCGACTGGCTTGGGGAGGGTGAACAGCACCTGTGTGGACTTTTTCCGCAAAGGCTTCAATTTGCTCTAGGGTTTGGACAATTTCTTGGGTAAGTTCTGGTGTGGGTGCTAAATCAGGATTTCGCAACCAGTAATGTCCTACCATGCGGCTTTCGTCAGGATTTGCGATCGCACCCTTTTCTAATTCCGCCATATCCGCAAACGCTTTGTCAAACTTCGGCCGCAACGAATCCACAAAAGCATCATCAAAACCCATGCGACTGATGTCTAAGTAGAGTCCTAATCCCTTGTGGAAATATAACCAGTTTTGGTATCGTTGCCAAAGTGCCTTCGCATCCATAGGGA
Organism: Anabaenopsis sp. FSS-46; assembly: GCF_029891665.1. NCBI lineage: Bacteria > Bacillati > Cyanobacteriota > Cyanophyceae > Nostocales > Nodulariaceae > Anabaenopsis > Anabaenopsis sp. FSS-46. The sequence goes on from NZ_JANQDG010000137.1 coordinate 14,732, forward strand.
AATCTCAAATAAAGTATTGCTTCAAAAACAAGTTTAATGTAAGGTCAGAGCCATCCGGTGCCTAGCCTTATACAGTTTTCAATGTTGGGTATGGAGCATCCCATTAATCCAATTAATTAGTGATGCTTCCCAAAATTATTGTACCTTACCGTTCACCCTTCCCTACACATAGGGCAGAGTTATGGAGTAAGACATGGTGATAGTGTATTAAATAAATTACTATGGTTGAATATCTCACTTTTTTAGCAATTTCTACCACAATCTTCGCCCTGTTTGGTTTGGGACTCAATCTACAGTGGGGATATACAGGGTTAATTAACTTTGGTCATATTGCTTTTATGACTCTGGGGGCTTATACCACAGTTCTGCTAAGTCTCCAGGGTATCTCCTTAGTGATATCAGCAATCATAGGAGCAATAGTAGCAGCTTTATTAGGTTTAATTATTGGTTTTGCTACTCTGCGCTTACGGGAAGATTATCTGGCCATTGTCACCATTGGCGTAGGAGAATTAATTCGTTTAGTGGTGAACAATCAAGAATTACCTGTGCGGGATACCTGGATATCTGGGGCGTTTGGTGTCCAAAGTTACCCTATACCCTTATCCACACCCCCCAATTTGTTTTTTAGACTGGTGATGATGGGATTGCTCACAGTGTTGGCGCTGGCTACTTTTTGGTGTTTGTGGCGATGGGTTCGCGCCGCTCACAAATCCCTGTTAGCCGATTCTCGCAAAACTGACAGTAAAAAGCAAGAATTAGTTTCGCGCTGGGGAGTAGGGATTATATTCGCCCTGCTGACAGCAGCAATTTATATTTCTGGTTTGATTGGCTTGTATGATTATAAACCCGCCGCCGGTTTGATGCTGTTGTCACTGTTGGTATTAGGATTTGTATTCTGGCGGTTAGAAATTCTAGTGCGATCGCCTTGGGGAAGGGTGCTTAAAGCTATCCGTGAGGATGAAGAGGTTCCCAAAGCCATGGGTAAAAATGTTTTTTGGTATAAAGTACAATCCCTGATGTTGGGAGGTGCGATCGCTGGTATCGCTGGGGCTTTCTTTGCTTGGCAACTTAGCGCTATTTACCCTGATAATTTTCAACCACAACTAACCTTTGATGCCTGGATTATGGTAATTTTAGGCGGTTCTGGTAATAATATTGGCACCATCTTAGGGGCGGTCATTTTCTTTACTTATGATGCCATGACCAGAGAATTTTTACCGAGAATTTTTACAAATTTATCTTCTGACCAATTGGGCGCATTTCGCATCATGGTGATTGGTCTGATTTTGATGGTACTGATGATTTGGCGACCTCAAGGTATTTTAGGGAAAAAAGAGGAACTCACCCTGGGTAAGTAATTGCTTCACAGTGACTAGTTGAGATTCTGCAACATTAGTTAACAGTTATCAGTCAATTTTTTATGGTAAATAATCAATCTTCCCCACTTCCACTACTTGCAGCTAGCGGACTTTGTAAAAGCTTTGGTGGCTTGAAAGCTGTCAAGGATGCCACAATTGAAGTTAATCAAGGTAGTATTACTGGCTTGATTGGTCCTAATGGGGCTGGTAAAACTACTTTGTTTAACCTACTATCTAACTTCATTCGCCCAGATAAGGGACGAGTGATTTTTGATGGGGAACCTATTCAGCAGTTGGAACCATACAAAATCGCCCAGCAGGGACTAGTCCGCACTTTTCAAGTGGCGCGGACTCTCTCCCGGTTGTCGGTGTTAGATAATATGCTGCTAGCTGCACAAAAACAAACAGGAGAAAAGTTTTGGGGAGTGCAGTTACAGCCTCATATCGTAGCTCAGGAAGAAAAGCAATTCCAAGAACAAGCAATGTCACTACTAGAATCTGTAGGACTGGCGGAAAAAGCCCATGAATATGCTGGTGGTTTATCTGGTGGACAGCGGAAGTTATTAGAAATGGGACGGGCGTTAATGACCAATCCTAAGTTAATTTTATTAGATGAACCAGCCGCCGGAGTCAATCCCAAACTAATAGATGATATATGCGATCGCATTCGTACCTGGAACCGCCAAGACGGTATGACGTTCTTAATTATTGAACACAATATGGATGTAATTATGTCCTTGTGCGATCGCGTTTGGGTGATGGCGGAGGGTCAAAATTTAGCTGAGGGAACCCCTAAAGAAATACAAAGCAATCCCCAAGTATTAGAAGCCTATTTAGGACAGTAATATCAGTCTAACTAATTAGTTATTCTGCCGGTATTTTCTTTACCTACCTCAAATCAAATACGCAGTATTTGTTGATAATTTGCATTCTGCCCAGCGGCTTTTTTGGTCTTAAACTCTTCTAGAATACCGCGGTTTTGGAATAAAATCAAAGCCGCCACTCCCAATAGAAAATAACCAAAATATTTTTGTAATTTTTTGCCATCAACATATTGAGATAGATAAGCACCTAGAACAGTGCCAATACTGGCTGCTATAATAAATGAGGCGATAATATTCCAGTCTAAAGTCACTTCTCCCCAATAGCCTAAAAACCCAGATACAGCATTAGCAGCAATAATTACTAAGGAGGTACCAATAGCCTGTTTCATTGGTATATTTCCCAATATAACTAAAGCGGGTATAATCGCAAATCCTCCCCCAACTCCCACTAATCCTGTTAATATACCCACCCCTAAGCCTTCGCTGACTAGCCACAACCAACAGTATTTACAAATGGGCTTGGTGTAAATTTCTGATATGTCAGGCTGTTTCGCTGTTGATTTAGCACCACGCCGAATCATTAACCCAGAAGCTAGCAACATCATGACTGCAAATAGCAGCATTTGCAAACTACCTGTAATAAATGGCAGATTGGCGATTTTAGCACCAGCAAAAGCCCCCAACATCGTAGCAGAACCAAAGATAAATGCTGTTTTTAAATTGACGTTTCCCTGTTTCCAATGGGGAATTACACCAATTAAACTTACGGTTCCTACAATTACTAAAGTCATGGCTACAGCAGATTTCGGCTCTATTCCCATGACATAAACTAAAGTTGGTAATGCTAAAACTGATCCACCACCGCCAATCAACCCTAAGCTAATACCAATCCCGGCTGCTAGGATATGTCCTAATATCCATGTAATCATTGCACACGTTGATTGTAGGGTAATTTCGCCAATAACATTCCCATGGCACAGGTATTACTGACTCCAGCAAATACTAAACCAGCACCGACAAAGCCACTCAAAATTAAAAACCAAGGTGAAACAAAAGCACCTAAAATCGTCCCTGTAAATACTAATGAGCCGGCTACAATTTGTACTTGTCTCATTAAACTAATGGGGGCGTTTTTATTAATTTTAGTGGGATAATTTAACTGCTTCCAAGCTGTAATTCCTCCTTGAAGTTGGGCAAATTCTGAGAAACCCGCAGTCATCAGTTTTTGTGCTGCTTGGTGAGAGCGTTTTCCTGACTGACAATACAGCACAATTTGACGGTGAGGAGGAAAATCTACTTTTTCTGCTTGGAATTGAGACAGGGGTACAAGTTTAGCGCCGGGAATATGTTCGGCTGCATATTCTCCAGGTTCCCGCACATCTATCAGTTGTACTTGTTGTTTTTCCGTCCAGTCTTTGAGGGTGGAAGGGTCAATTAATTGCAATTTAGTTTCTGAAATCATATTGTTACCTGCTGGTGTTAATCTTAAACTATTCAAGCATTACCACAAAGTTGATTTGCTGGTACTGCTTCCATGATTTTTTGGGGATTTGGTAAGTTTAAACTGGCCATGAACTCAATAAAGTTATCTCGCGTCCGTCCTTGGAAGCGTGGGTTAAACTGCTTTTCTTCGCCGATGGTAGAGACGGTATGTCCTCGGTAGTCATGTCCTGGATAAACTAAGGTTTCATCGGGTAGGGTAAATAGGCGTTGGGTAATTGCATCAAATAAACTTCCCGCATCACCACTTTGAAAGTCAGTCCTACCACAACCACGAATCAATAGGGAATCTCCTGTTAATAGTTTTTCACCATTAACTAAATAGGCCATATGACTATCTGTATGTCCTAAAGTGGCTATGGCCTCTATGGTAATTTCATCTAATTTGAGAATTTCCCCGTGTTTAATTTGCCGATCAGCACAGCTGGCTGAGGCGTTTTCTGGTACAATTCCTAAACACCCAGTTAATTCACGTAACTTACCAGTACCTGTAATATGATCGGCATGAATATGTGTTTCTAAGCAGTAGTGCAGTGTTAACCCTAATTCTCTAATTAATTGGCGATCGCGTTCTACATTATCTATCACCGGATCCACTAGAATAGCTGCTTTGCTAGTCTTGTCGGCAATCAGATAAGTATATGTACTTGTATCATGGTCAAACAGTTGGCGGAATAACATTTTAGTTTCTCCATATAAACGGACTAGGCTAAAAGCAGAAAATTTTATCGGTAGTTGGATATTAGTTTCTGATATTTTCCATCGCCTTTTTCAAAGTATATGAGTATATGGTAAAATAGTCAATAGAAAAACCACAAAACAATTAATCTTATATGTCAGAGATATTTCCAGACGATCTCAGTCAAGTTGCGGACTATTTCAAAGTCTTGTCAGAAGTGAGTCGCCTACAAGTGTTATGTTGTTTAAAAACTGGATCTAAAAATGTTACACAAATCATTGGGGAGACTGGACTAGGACAGGCTAATGTATCCAAGCACCTCAAAGTTTTAGCACAAGCGGGAATTGTTAAAAGAACACCAGAGGGCGTGAATGTAATTTATGAAATTACTGACCCGATATTATTCCAGTTATGTGATCTAGTGTGCGATCGCCTAGCTGTCCGACTCGAACAACAAACCCAACAGCTGGAAAAACTCGGGAGTAAGGCGTGGAGTCTAGGACAAAGGGGATAATTTTCTCTCCTTTTCCCCTGACCCCTCTGACATAGGTGGGATAGGTGTCAATTAGCTAAATTGCTCCCCCGCATCCAAGTTAAATAAAATTTGCAGGGTTTGCATACAGTTGCGCCGGGCTTCAACATCCTGCTGGGCCCGCAATTGTACCATAGGATCGTGTAGAATTTTATTAACGATTCCTCTTGTTAAAGCTTCGATCACCTCTTGATGTTTGTCAGCAAATTCGGCACCTAATCGGGACAAGGCTTTTTCTAATTCTTGTTCGCGGATGGTTTCAATCTTATTTCTTAGACAACTGATAGTAGAAACAGTTTCTAGCGATCGCCACCAAAGATCAAAAGCTAAAATCTCTTCATCCAGAAGTTTTTCAGCCTCTTCAGCCATCTGGCGACGGCTTTCATAGTTTTGTGCCACAACAGCCTTCAAATCATCCACATTAAAGGCTTGGACATGGGACAGTTCATTTACATCCGCATCCACATTACGCGGCACAGAAATATCAAATAACATCAAACAGCCATGAGACTCTAAAACTTTTTCTAACCTGCTGCGGTTAAGTATAGGTTCAGTAGCAGAAGTACTTGTAAATACTAAATCACTTTTAGCAATTACCGCCATCATTTCTGATAGCGCATAAGTATATATAGGCTGATCGGGATAAAGATTTGCCAATTGCTGGGCGCGTTCTTGAGAGCGATTAACAATGCTAATTTGTGTAGCACCCTTAGAAATCAGGTGTTGTACCAACAAACGTGACATTTTGCCAGCACCAATAATTGCGACTCGGCAATCTGATAAATTAGTGGTCTTCATTTGTGCCAACTCCACAGCCGCAGAACTGATAGAAACTGCACCAGTACCAATACTCGTTTCAGAACGCACACGCTTACCGGCTGTCAGAGCTTGTTTAAATAATCGGTTGAGAATTGTTTTTATACCACTGTACTGCTGTCCCAGTTTATGAGTATTTTTCACCTGAGCTAGAATTTGACCTTCTCCGAGTACCAAACTATCTAAACCTGCCGCTACGCGCATCAGATGCATAACAGCATCACCATGTAACAACATAAACAAGTGTTGACGTAGAGACTGTATAGGTAAGCGGCTGTGTTCAGAGAGAAACTGAGTCACCTCCCTAATCCCTCGCTCCGTCTCACTGGTCACAATGTATATTTCTAGGCGGTTGCAAGTGCTAAGTATTGCCACCTCATCAATATGGGGATAGCTACTCAGATGAGCGATGGCTGTTTCGGTCTGTGGTTCTGGAATACTCAGCTTTTCCCGGATTTCAACTGGGGCGGTCTTATGGCTTAACCCCACCACGATAATATTCATTATTTATCGGTAATTGGTAATGGATTATTGATTATTCAGAGTTGGGGATGAGGTCCCAGAGATGAACAAGATTCTTCCCCAGTCCCCACCCCCTCAAGTTTCTAACGTAATTGCAGATTCTTTGGTTGGTCAAACATATGGATAGTATCGACAAACCGTGCTGTATTGGACTGGTTAGAAATCACCAAGCTTTGAGTTCTTGCGCCGCCCTTAAAGAAGCGTACACCGTCCATAAGAGTACCAGGGGTAATACCACAAGCCGCAAATAAAACAGTTTGACCAGAGGCTAATTCCTCGGCATTATAAACCTTGTCCGGGTCATTAATGCCCATTTCCTTTAACCGTGCGAGATTGCCTTCTCTGCTTTCCCCAATTAAACCTGTTTGTACAACTTCTGGATCGTAGATCAATTGTCCTTGGAAATGACCTCCCAAGCATCGCATAGCCGCAGCAGAGATGACTCCCTCAGGAGCAGCACCGATGCCCATCAAAGCGTGGATATTAGTACCACCAAAAGCGCAGGAGATGGCCGCAGAAACGTCACCATCACTGATGAGTCTGACTCTAGCACCGGCATTGCGAATTTCTTGAATGAGTCCTTTGTGGCGGGGACGATCCATGACCACAACCACCAATTCCTCAACTGCGCGGTTTAAGCACTCAGACAGGATTTTTAGGTTTTCAGTTGCTGACTTGTTGATGTCTACATGACCTCTGGCCGCAGCTGGTGCTGCTAGCTTCTTCATGTAAAAGTCAGGCGCAGCGAATAAACCACCTTTTTCGGCGATCGCCAAAACTGCCATTGAGCCATTTTGACCATAGGCGACTAGGTTTGTGCCTTCGCAGGGATCAACAGCAATATCAATTTCAATTAGTTCTTCAGGGTTACAGTACTTTTGAGCATCCGGTTTAGTACAGATGCCAACCTCTTCCCCAATGTAGAGCATAGGAGCTTCGTCACGCTCCCCTTCACCAATCACAATGCGACCGCGCATATACATTTTGTTCATGCACTCCCGCATCGCTTCCACGGCTACTTGGTCAGCAGTGTTCTTTTCGCCTTTACCTGCCCACTTTGCAGACGCGATCGCTGCTTGCTCTACTACCTCAATAATTTCTAATCCCAGTGTATTTTCCACAGATTCACCCTCTTAAGTGCTTGACTTAGCTTTTTGTTATTTGGCTATTTCAGTCTTCAAGTCTACCAAAGTGCGGATACACGTGGACAATACTATCTACTAAGACAAGTGTTAAGTTTTGCTGCTTTGACTATCTGGTTTATAGTATATTAGTACTATTGTGACCTGCCATGGTCAGATAAAAGATATACTTGTGAAAAAATTCCCTCAGAAAAAATATGCTGGATTTTCTTAACCCCCTTCTTGGTCGCCATCCAGAACGTGTTAAGGCAAATGTTGAAATCTACACCTGGCAAACCTGTCCTTATTGTATCCGTGCCAAAATGTTGCTGTGGTGGAAAGGTGTAAGATTCACCGAGTACAAAATCGATGGCGACGAAGCAGCTAGAGCAAAAATGGCCGAACGCGCTCATGGCCGCCGTTCAGTACCACAAATTTTCATCAATAATCAGCACATTGGTGGTTGTGATGACCTTTATCAGCTAGACAAAGAAGCTCAACTCGATTCACTATTAGCCACTGTGTGATCACCCAGTAGCCATGGAAAAATGTTAATTGAATATCCAGAATATCTGATACATCGCCAATGGATGAGTCGCGCCATAGACTTAGCAAAAATCGCCGGCGATGCTGGTGAGGTTCCTGTGGGTGCTGTGATTGTTGATGCTACTGGAAATTTGATTGCTTCAGGCGAAAACAGAAAAGAACGTGACCAAGATCCCACAGCTCACGCAGAAATTATCGCCTTGCGAGCAGCTGCTAAAACTTGCAGAAATTGGCGCTTAAATCAATGCACCCTGTATGTCACCCTAGAACCTTGTCCCATGTGTGCAGGTGCTATTGTCCAAGCACGTTTAGGAATACTCATCTATGGAGTGGACGATCCTAAAACCGGCGCGGTTCGTACTGTTACCAATATCCCTGATGGCGCTGCTTCTAATCATCGTCTACGAGTCATGGGAGGTATTTTAGAATCAACCTGTCGTCAACAATTACAAACCTGGTTTGCAGGTCGTCGTCAGCAAAATCATGGACAGATATAAAACTGTCCATTAGTCCTAAGACAATTTACCAAAGACAAACTACTGTTTAATTAATCAACAATTTATTGGCTGATGGGACAATCGGCCGCTACCATGTTTATGGAAATTTATACTTACCAACAAACAGCTACCACGGCAAACACTCGGGTAGCTGACACTACCTCGCGGATATCTCCCTGGTTAAGTCCTTTATTGTATCTATTAGGCAGACACCTTCTTTTACCATTATTCTTTGGCAAAATTGACATCACCGGACAGGAAAATATTCCCTTAACTGGCCCTGTGATCCTAGCCCCTACCCATAGGTCACGTTGGGATTCACTGCTTTTACCCTATGCTGGTGGTCGCTATGTGACAGGGCGGGATCTACGCTTTATGGCTAGTATTGATGAGTGCCAAGGAATACAAGGCTGGTTAATCAGAAGTATGGGAGGGTTTCCTGTGGATCCTCAGCGTCCAGCTATTGCTAGTCTGCGTCATGCTGTTGAATTGCTTCAAGAAGGCGAAATATTAGTGATTTATCCAGAAGGTGATATTTATCGCGATGGTCAAGTTCACCCATTAAAACCAGGAATTGGTCGTCTCTCTTTGACTGCTGAATCTAGTCAGCCAGGAGTAAATATCAAAATTATACCTATAAATATTAAGTACAGCCAACCTTATCCTCAGTGGGGTACAGATGTAATAATTAATATTGGAAACGCATTAAATGTCAGTGATTACATGATGGGGAATCTCAAACGAAATGCCCAAAAACTCACATCGGATTTAGCATTAGCTCTACAAGAATTAAGCAATGAAGAATCATAGATATGAGTAAGTTTTTCACTAATAACCAATGACTAATGACCAATTATTCAGTTTTCCCACATCTTGTGGGGCATAGTCGATTAACCATAACTGCCAAATTCCTTGAGATGAAAGGGAAAGTAATTGTTTCAAGACTGGGTGGGAGCTAATTGTATAGGTTGTTTGTAAATTAGTGCGGCGGCCTAAGGTGCGGCTTTGTAATAACACCCGTCGATGATTGGGAGCTATTAAATAAACTTCTAAATCGCCTAAAAAATCATGGGTGATATTAACTGTTATTTGAATATCTTTAATGGGACGGGATTCACTAATGGCGATCGCACTTTTGACCCCCTCTGGATTATCATCTGGAATACTTAACTCACGGAAATTCTCACCCCTGACCTGTAACTGAGCAGATAACAAAGAACTACGTAGTTTTGCGGCAGCTTCCACCGCCCTAGCTGCATTCACTTTGCCATAACCAAACCATTGAGAATGTCCGTTATTGTCGTAAGTACCTGCTTGAATACCCAACTGAGGGTCAGGGCGAGAATCCACAATTTTATCAGCAGTTTCCTCCAGAATTAACTTTACCTCTTGCGCCGTTAAGTGAGGATTTGCTGACAGAACTAATGCCGCCACACCTGCGACTATAGGAGTAGCGCTAGAAGTACCGCCAAAATTATTGATAAAATCACCAGGATCATAACCTGCTTCGCCTACTTGGTCAGTAGTTAAAATTCCCCGTCCGTGAAGAGTCGTAGTAATATGGGGTTGTGTATTGACAAAACCCCGACCCTGAAATGAAAATCCCGGTGGGGCGTTATTACTAGGCGCACACAAAGTAATATTAGTGCCCCAGTTACTGTAAGCAGCTTTCTGGTTCAAACTAGTGGAAGCTGCAATGGTAATCACATCAGGATGTACGGCAAATCCATTTAACCAACTTGTATTTCCCTGTAATAAATTTCCTGGCCAATTCTGCTCATAAACCACACCGCTAATGGGCCGGTTAGCATTTCCCGCAGCAAACAATACCACGCAACCTTTACCATTACGTCCTGTAGTAGCAGCACGAGTAATAGCAGCCCGTTGGCGCAAAGACAAGGGATAATATACAGCACCAGCTCCCCAGCTACAAGAAATCACACTGGCCCCCTGGTTAATCGCCCAGTTAAACATATCCTCAATGGATTCATCATCTAAAAAACCAGTACTACGAATCGGCATCAATGCACAACCAGGAGCAACCCCCACAATTCCCTGACCATTTTCTTCAGCCAGAGCTATTCCTGCGCAAGCCGTCCCATGACTGATTTCTCTCTCACCGGGTATAGGTAAAAAACCATTTTTCCTTAAGTCTCTAGGAGCAACAATTTTGCCACTACCTTGTAAATCCGGATGGTTCAAGTCAAAAGAATCATCTACAACCGCCACAACTACAGAACGCACACCGCGAGTGATGTCCCAAGCTGGTTCTACACAAATATGAGAACCAGCTACCAACTGGTTACCGCCATTGTGGTAAAGATACCATTGCTGAGGATATAGGGGTTCACCGGGTCTGTAATGTAATTCACTTTTAATGAGGATATTAGGTTCAGCAACTAAGACGAACGAGAACCCCTGTAACTGATTAGTAATTTTCAGGGGATTTTCTCTGGCTTGTTTGCTCACCAAAAACACAAAAGTATTAGGAATACCCAGGACGGGTTTTTGTGCAACTAAACCAAATCTAGACGCGATCGCCTCAATTGTGGCAGAATCTACCCAAGAGGCAAATTGAATAGTAATTTGGTCATTCAGGTAAACGAAAGTTCCTGGATGATTTTGAATTGTGTAAACATGGCCAGCAAAAGCCACACTTTGTGCACCCCGTGCTTGAGACATGGCCGAGTCTAACTGGTTAGTTACCACTGTGAAAACTTCTAAATTTGCTTGCGGAATGCTAAATTGCCAAATACCCCAGTTAACCTGAGATAATTGTTGGGAAGTAAATTTAGTTGAGGGACGGACAGTGAAGCGGTCTAAAACCTTTTCTAAAATCAACTCTTCACCGGCCCGTTGTAAAACCATTCCTAAATTGCTTGGCAAACCTGTGTGTGTAAAATCAGAGGAATTAGCTTGATCGTTCATAGAGGTTAGTAGCTAATTACTGTTTTATTAACTAATACTAACAAATAATCACATTTAGTCAAAATTTCCTGTCATCTTTTAGCTTTGTGAGAAAATTGCAGTAAAATTACTGTATGCTACTAGGATTCAAAACTCAACTCAAAGTTAACAAGCAACAACGACTACTACTGGCGCAACACGCAGGAGTAGCCAGACACGCTTGGAATCAAGGTTTAGCACTTTGTCAACAGGTATTATTACATAACAAACTTAATCCTCAAGACAAAATCAAATTT
>NZ_JANQDG010000138.1:0-2018 GCF_029891665.1 Anabaenopsis sp. FSS-46
CCAACGCCACGCAGTTCTATAACTTATCCCTACCTTTTTTGCATAATCAGATAGTTTCATTCATTTAATGATCGTACATTCATAATATTATACTACAAATGTACATAAATGACTATAAATTCATTAAATTATTGTAGACCTCTGTTTGTTGCAGCACCTAAAATAATTGTGACAATTTTTCTAAGCATAAAAGGTCTATTAATTTCTAGATTAAGGTGGAAACATGACGAAAATCTGAGTAATGGTTAGCATTTTTGGCATTGGTAAGAATCAGATGACTATTATGAAGTCTAGGTTATGGCGTTTTTCCGCCACTGCAGTGACAACAGTTTCCTTGGTTTTCTTGACTGGTGCTTCAGCTGTTGAGAGCAAAAATCAGGATTTAGAACTGAGAATTGGCATTGTGCAACGATTTGGGGAGGATCCTCAAGTTAAGTTGCAACTGGAACCAACAGCTGGCGATCGCTTACAGCTAAGATTTACAGCAGGTAATCAGGAAAAAACCCTAGTTACCCAGAACCCAGTCAAGCTAGAAACAGTCATGGAGTCCTTACCGAAGCTTGAGGTGGAGGAGGTAGTAGTTTTAGGCACGTACCGCACCTTTGAAACTGCAGAAGACAGTGCCAAAAGTTGGCGTTCCCGGGGAATAGAGGTGGAAATAGCCCAACCGGAAAGGTGGCAAGTTTGGGCGAAACGGGATGTTTATAATACTCCCTTACTGCGACGTTTACTATTCCAGAGTGTGCGGACTGCTGGAAAGGAGATGGCATATATCGACACTAAGATTTTACCAGAAGTACCCAGAGTTACTTGGGAAGTCAACGGCAAGCGTTACAGCCCAAATCATTTAGAAATTAGCACAAATAAACAATTAATTCGAGTCAGAAGAGGGGAGAAACTGGAAAATAATCGTTTATATCCAGGAAGACTGACTTTACAGCCCAACGCCTATGGTACATATACTTTAGTGAATGAAGTAGCTTTAGAAAGCTATTTGCGTGGGGTTGTACCTCACGAAATTGGTATAAATGCGCCCACTGCAGCGGTAGAAGCCCAAGCAATTCTCGCCCGCACTTATGCTTTAAGGAATTTGCGGAGGTTTGTCACTGATAACTATCAATTGTGTGCGGATACTCACTGTCAAGTTTATTATGGTTGGAGTGGAACCGCACCCAGTACCGATGAAGCGATCGCCGCTACCAGGGGGATGATTTTAACTTACAATAATCAGTTAGTGGATGCCCTGTATTCTTCCACTACTGGGGGCGTTACTGGCTACTTTAGTGATGTTTGGAATGGTGAAGATCGTCCTTATTTGCGCCCGGTAGTAGATGCTGCGACCAACTTGTGGGATTTATCTTTAAAGAGTTTAGCTGATGAAACCAACTTTCGTGAGTTTATTAATCGCCGGGAAGGATTTAACGAAAGTACTTGGAATACCTTTCGTTGGCACAAGGAGACTCCCATTGATGATATTAACCGACTGTTACAAAGATTCCTGGAAATCAAAAATAGTCCCTATGCCAAATTTAACACCGTTGAGGCTATGTCTATAGTCAAGCGTAGTCGCAGTGGGAGGATTCTGGAACTGAGGGTGAAGACAGATATCGGCACTTTTACCCTGGAGAAAGACGAGATTCGTAGCGCTTTTGCTGCTCCCAGAAGTACCCTGTTTTATATAGAACCCCTCAATAAAGGTGCAGCAGATTTATGGGGATATGCTTTTATTGGTGGTGGACTGGGCCATGGGGTTGGTTTAAGTCAGACCGGGGCGCAAAATTTAGCTAAATTAGGTTGGTCAAATTCGCAAATTTTACAATTTTATTACCCCGGTACTCAAATTCAAACTCTTAATCCCAACATCAAATTTTAGCTGTAGAGTTTGTGAAATTATAGACAAATCTACAAAGTCACTTTACCAGGGGTAAACCTGATTGGAGTTACTCCTAACCCCTCTATCCCGTCTGCAAAAGCGTTCAGGACTGCTTTTCTTAATATGTTGTACGCCCCATTTAAAT
>NZ_JANQDG010000139.1:0-4076 GCF_029891665.1 Anabaenopsis sp. FSS-46
AATTAACATTTCTGGCTGAATCCAACCGGTGATTTCTAAACTTTCCCTTAATGCTCCTGCTAATAGTGGTTGCCCTGTATTATCCACCGGTTCATCCTCTTTTAGGTCAAAATCAGGCGGTAACGGTTCCCAGGTGATAACTATTCCTGGAGGTGATGCGGTTTCACTAGTGCGGGTTGTTGTCACCATAAATACTACCTAATTTATTGGTTGACTGTTGACGGTTGGCGGTTGACGGTTGACTGTTGACTGTTGACTGTTGGCGGTTGACGGTTGACTGTTGACTGTTGACGGGTGACACAAAGTTAATTGCTTGTGCATAAATTTTACCGCAGACAACGTTAATTAATTGTGGGGTGCAGGTTGACACAAAGTTAATCCCTTGTGCATAAATTTTACCGCAGCCAACGTTACTTTATTGTAGGGAGCAAAAAGGTAAGACAATGGAAAAACTCATTTTAGGTGGTTTAACGGCTACAACTACGGCTCTGATGGTAGCACTTCAACAGCCCGCATGGGCTTTACCCATCCCCATGTTGTTTACCTACTCACTAGGTCGTCGTCAATCCCTAGAGAAAATCCACCAAAACCAACTTCAGGTATCCCCTGCCATTGTACAACAGTGGGAACAATCTCAAACCAAAGTTAACAACAAAGTTAACAACCTAGAACAAGTCTTAATGGAGTTACAACAAGGCCTAGAAGCACTGCACAAACGTAGCACTGATTGGGAAGCAGCCACAAAAAACGCCACTCCCAAAGGACGGGGACGGGTGGCTATATTTATTGATGGTGCTAATTTGTATTACGCCCGTCAAGAGTTAAAAATTGACATTGATTATAAAAAGTTGTTAGAGCTACTCACTAAAGATGGTAGTTTGTGGAAAGCCTTTTATTATACAGGTATAGATTCCACTAGGAGTCAAGAAAAGAATTTTATCAGTTGGTTAGGTCACAATGGCTTTCAGGTAATAACTAAGGAATTAGTTAAACGGGCTGATGGTACTAGAAAAGCCAACCTAGATGTTGAGATGGCTATGGATATTGATAAATTGGCATCTTATTATGATACGGCTGTGTTTGTGGGGGGTGATGGAGATTTGGCTTATGCCTTAGAACAGGTGAGCCGAAGGGGAATCAGGGTAGAAGTGTTGGGTTTACGTACCATGACTAGCGAGGCATTAATTAATGTAGCTGATGTGTATACAGATTTAGGGCAAGTCAAAGAGCAGTTACGTAGATAATAATGGGGTGGGGTGCGCTATGGTGCATCCCACTGATTAGGTTTGGATGTGAAGATTTTAATCACAGAGGATAGGTATGGATAAGCAAACACAGGTAGAAGATAACTTCTGGGGAGAATTGTTACAGACCAGGATTCAAGATGGTGAAGCAGCAGTTCATCAACTCATGCAGCAAAATCTGGGTTTAATTACCCCGGCATTGTGTCTAAGTATTACCAGGTGGGTAGAAGTAGTTCTGACAGAGCATCCACAGAGGGCTGAAGATATTGCCACCAATGTTGAAAATACTTGCATAAGTATTGAAGTTTTCCCCCAAGGCAAGTATGCAGAAGTGCTAGAAATTGCCATTCATGGCTATCAGGTAGTGCTGTCACTGCGCCAAAATCATCCTGAAGGTCGAGCTAGAACTCTCAATAACCTAGGCATTGCGTACCTTACCCAAGCCGAGTTAGGCATCGACCCGGCAAATAATCTGCAACTAGCCATAGCCGCCTATGGTGAGTCCGCTGAGATTATGCGTGGCTTAGGTTTAGCAAGAGAGCTTTCCACGACTCTCAATAACCTAGGCAATGGGTACTGTAACCAAGCCGAGTTAGGCATCGACCCGGCAAATAATCTGCAACTAGCCATAGCCGCCTATGGTGAGTCCGCTGAGATTAGGCGTGGCTTAGGTTTAGCAAGAGACCTTTCCGGGACTCTCAATAACCTAGGCAATGGGTACCGTAACCAAGCCGAGTTAGGCATCGACCCGGCAAATAATCTGCAACTAGCCATAGCCGCCTATGGTGAGTCCGCTGAGATTAGCCGTCGCTTAGGTTTAGCAAGAGACCTTTCCCAGACTCTCAATAACCTAGGCATTGTGTACGATACCCAAGCCGAGTTAGGCATCGACCCGGCAAATAATCTGCAACGTGCCATAGCTGCCTATCGAGAAGCCCTCACCTATCAGAACCCCACCATTTTACCAGTAGATGCCCTGAGAACAGCCTCTAATCTAGGTAATTTAGGCTTCAACCAAGGGGATTGGCAGGTGGCTCTAGAAGGCTATCAAATGGCCATGACAGCCATTGACTATACCCGCACTCTACGCACCAACGCTGCTGAACGTGACAAAATTGTGGCTGATGCTATAAGTATCTATGAAAACGCCATTCAAGCCGCCATTAACCTCAATGACATCGCCACCGCCTTGAAAATTGTCGAACGGGTGCGAGCCAAGCGCCTCGTAGACCTCATGGCTACCGCTGACCTCTATCAAGGGGGTGATATCCCCCCCCAAATCCAGCAATGGTTACAACAACTGGATAACCTAGATGATCGCATCGCTAACCTGCAACAGCCAGAAGACAAACAGGATACCGATGGGTTAAAAACCCGGCAACTGCGCGCCGCCATGAACGTACCTGCGGAAATTGCTGAACTACAAACACAAAAAAAATGCATCCTAGACCAAATCAACAACGTGGATGAAGTAGTGGCGAAACTACGCCAACTGCAACCACCGCAACTACAGGATTTTTACCCCCTGCTGACGGCTAAAACCACTCTTGTGAGTTTCTATAGCACTGGAAAAGACACCCACATCCTCATCCTGCACGCCGGGGAAACTCAACCCCACTGCTTCACCTGTCAAGGGCAAGGTTACGAAAAGTTACAACAGTGGTTATCTCAAACCTGGACTACACCCTATCACAATCATAAAACTCAGTGGATGGCACAAATGCCCCACACCCTGGCAGAAGTTGCCCAACGCTTAGAAATTGAACGCCTGATTACAGAACACCTACAGGGTACAGAGGAACTGCTGATAGTTCCCCATCTGTTCCTACATCAAATCCCCTTTGCGGCTTTGCCCATAGCTGAGGGCTATTTGGGGGATAAATTCCTGATTCGTTATGCTCCCAGTCTACAAGTCTTAGGATTTTGTTACAACCCCAAACGCTTATCTGCGAAACAGCCGGATAGTTACAACTATGCCACAGCGGAAAACGCCACTGGTGATTTACCTTTCAGTGGATTTGAGGGGAGGAAAGTAGCAGAAATGTTTGCAGTGCCACAGGAACAAAGACTGATGCGAGAACAAGCTACCCGCACCGCCTACCGTCAATTATTACAACAAGCCAGCCACGTAGTCAGTAGTCACCACGCCCAAAGTCAGGTTGACAATCCCCTAGAATCGGGTTTAAAACTTAGCGACGGTAAGATCACTGTTAGTCAACTATTTTCTCCGGGGTGGCGTTTTCCCCAACTCCAGGAAGTATTTCTCTCCTGTTGCGAAACAGGGTTATTTCAACCGGAGAGTATGACTGATGAACCAGTAGCAGTAAGTACTGGCTTTCTCTGTGCGGGAGCATCGGGTGTAATTGCCAGTCAATGGTCGGTTAATGACTGTTCGGCGGCATTGTTATCTATTCTATATCATCAACAGCGACAGCAAGGCTTAAACCGTCCCCGCGCTCTGCAAGCAGCACAACGGCAAATGCGCCAGATGACTGCGGCTGAGTTTAAAAAGTACTATCGCAAGCAGTTAGAGAGTCATATCAAAGGGGAAAAAGTACTTCTGAGCAATGAAATCCAGAGGAAGAAACAAGAAGGCTTGAATCCTAAGCAAGAAGAAGAACTTTTAAGGAAATATGCTGATGCGGAAAAAACTATTAAAGGTTATTCGGAAGGTGAAGGTTTACCCTTCAAGGATCCATTCCATTGGGCGGCTATGGGTTGTTATGGTTTGGGGTGATGGTTGACGGTTGACGGTTGACGGTTGACGGTTGACGGTTGACGGTTGACGGTTGACGGTTGACGGTTGACGGTTGACGGTTGACGGTTGACGGT
>NZ_JANQDG010000140.1:0-14585 GCF_029891665.1 Anabaenopsis sp. FSS-46
TTCAACACACTTGATGAACTTCGCGCTCGCCTCAACGAACTTCTCAGTCAAATCACATCAGAACGTGTTATTTCCTTGACTTCTTATGATTTTATTCTCGAAGCTCTTTTTTATGCAGCTTCAATGTAAATTGATATTAGACCATAGATTCTCCCACAGAAAGCGTACAAGCCTTTATGCTTGACCGTCTAAATTGCTTTTATTTTCAGCACTAGATACTCTGGTATAAATCACAACTCATTCAAAGGTTTTTTGTACATCAACGATGACTCTACCTGTAGGAAGCTGAGTAGCTTTAAGTTCACCACGTTTCCACATCCTCCAAGCAGTCTGGTAACTTATTCCCTTTGATTTAGCGTAGTCAGATAGTTTCATTCCCAAAATATCCCATAAATGATTACATCTGACTATATCTGATTATATTTTGATCATTTAAACCTTATACTCCTCACCGAAAGACCTTTCTCTGTCATCTTGAAGACATTGGTCAAGATGTATTAAGCTAAACGACAACTGATATTCATGATGTACACCCATCTGTCTATATATCAGTCATACCTTGTATTTGCTATCACATCAATTGCTGAATAAATCTGGGAAGAGGAATCGGATTCCTTGCATGAGCAAGGTTAATAATTTTTACGGAGTCAGTCAGTATGTTAAAGCAAATTTTTAAACGTAGCTCAGTTTTGTTTTTTTTGCTTGCAGGTAATCTTTCAGTTCTTGCACAAACTCCACAATCAAGACCTCAAACTCAACTGTCTAGAGGGATCTCGGAACAATTTCAACAGTCTCAAGGACAAACTACTGTCAGCCCCGAAGAACTGCAAAAATTTGCCAGCATTCTCCCCAGGTTACAGGAAATTGCCGAAACAGGGCAACAGAGAAGTCTACAAATTATTGAGCAATCACCCCTAAGCGTAGAGAGATTTCAAGAGCTGTCCCAAGCACAACAAACACCCGGTACTCAACCGTCTTCACCAGCTACTCAAGAGGAGCAACAGTCTTTTGACCAAGTAGCCGCCCAGGTTCAGTCAATCCAAGAGGAAACCGTGTTGCAACAGCAGGAAGCTGTGCAGGCTGGGGGTCTAGAACTCAACCGCTTTAATGAGATATTTATCGCCGTTCAGCAAGACCCGGCTTTGCAACAACAACTACAGCAGCTAATTCAGAACAATTAGCCGTTAATTATCGGCGTGGTTTTTTCTGAGAAACAGTCATAACCGGTAGAGTACTACTAGAGGATTGGGGAGGTAAATAATGTTGTACTTCCGCTGCATCTGGTAGGGGTTGTCGTTGCTGGATCCGCCATAACTTAAAAGCTAGACTAATCCCAGCAGTTCCCAGACCCACAGCAAATAATGACCAACTATCATCCAGTCCACCAATCAGGGCATCTACCACGCCTATGGTCATCAATACGCTGATGATGGGATCTTTTCTGTAGGCTGACTTTAAAAAACGAGGTAATACAGCATTCATCACAGCTTGGTTTGTCCAGATTACCTGAGGTTTAACTTGATCAACAATAACTTACACATTAACTGCCATTGTGACGATATGCATCTAGCTAACTAGATTTTTTTTGCGCCATAGATGGCAAGTTGTGCAAGCGGGTATGCTATTAGGTACAGATCCGGTCAAAACCAGCTAAAACAACTAGCTGGTTAAAACACTTCTAATTACTAGCTTACAACCGGAAATTTTATATTTTCTAGTCCCACTATTTCAGGCCTAGCCATGATAGCACACCTTGGTTAGTGAAGTACTCAATCACCACCATCAATAAAAAGCCAATCATTGCTGCTCGGCCGTTTAAGCGTTCGGCATATTCATTAAAGCCAAACTTAGGCTCTTCTAATTTGGGGGTAATTGTTGGTTGTGATTGTGACATTTTCTAGAAACCTCTTTTTGGCGGGAGTTAAAACAGTGAACAGTAAAGGATTATCAAACTTGCAGATGGCATTGATCACCACACTGAATTTAAAACTTGGAGAACCTGACCCCCAGATGATTGGTAACTGGTGGTAGTGATGGTGGTGCATAAATCCCCGAATCTGCTACAGCTTCCAAATAGGAAACCGTACAATCCTATTTTAACAATTTGTAATTATTTTTTATATATTGTAGAAATATGGGGGCAATAGTCAAGGGCAGGAGTTTGATCACCTAGCTGAGTAATTAGCTATCCCTAATACGGAAGTGCAAGTCTGAGCAGGCTAAAGTTGAACAAAAAAATCATTAGAGGCGGAACATGGAAATCGGCGTTCCTCGGGAGTTTAAGGATCAAGAGTTTCGGGTAGGGTTAAGTCCCTCTAGTGTGCGGGTACTCAGAGAAAATGGCCATACCATTTTTGTTCAGAGTCAAGCGGGTAGTGGTGCGGGATTTACAGATGAGGACTATCAACAGGCCGGGGCTGAGATTGTTTGCACAGCCGAAGCAGCATGGAATCGGCAGTTAGTTGTCAAAGTCAAAGAACCTTTGACAAATGAGTATAAGTATTTACAAAAAGGGCAGATATTATTTACTTATCTGCATTTAGCAGCCGATCGCAGTTTAACCGAGCATTTAATTGATTGTGGCACTTGTGCGATCGCTTACGAAACCGTAGAACAAACCGGTGCCAATAAACTACCCTTGCTCAGTCCCATGAGCATTATTGCGGGTCGCCTAGCAGTACAATTCGGAGCCAGATTTCTAGAACGCCAGCAAGGTGGTAGAGGAGTTCTCTTAGGGGGTGTCCCTGGGGTCAAACCAGGAAAAGTAGTAATTTTAGGCGGCGGCGTTGTGGGTACAGAAGCGGCTAAAATTGCTGTGGGTATGGGTGCTGCTGTGCAAATCTTAGATGTAAATGTCGAGCGTTTATCTTACTTAGAAAATGTATTTGGTTCTAGAGTAGAACTACTATACAGCAACTCAGCCCATATCCAAGCTGCTATCAAAGAAGCTGATTTACTCATTGGTGCTGTTTTAGTCCCCGGACGCAGAGCGCCCATACTAGTATCCCGTGAATTTGTCCAACAAATGCGCCCCGGTTCGGTAATTGTAGATGTTGCAGTTGACCAAGGCGGTTGTGTAGAAACTTTACACGTGACCTCACACACCAATCCTGTATACATAGAAGAAGGTGTCGTACATTATGGAGTTCCCAATATGCCGGGTGCAGTACCTTGGACGGCTACCCAAGCCCTTAATAACAGTACATTACCTTATGTTGTCCAATTAGCAAATTTAGGTATTAAAGCCCTAGAAGTCAACCCAGCCTTAGCTAAAGGTCTGAATGTGCAAAATCACCGCTTAGTACATCCAGCAGTGCAAGAAGTTTTCCCGGATTTGGTAAATTAAGATATTCGGTAATTGCGCTACTATATCCTCTAAGGTTAGACCAAAAAGCCTGCCTATGCAGGCTCAATACTTTATAGTTAAAATTTAATTGTTAGCTAATCTTGACGAGTATGTGGTATAATTTATTCTGATAATCAATAATTTTGTCTTGATAGCTAGTTAGTAGGATTGGCCAAGAGAAATGAAAATTATATGTTCGCAAATACCAAAACAAATAGAACTACCTTTACAATTAGTAACTTATCAAAACAAATTTACTTTCATAGATTTATTTGCTGGAATTGGTGGTTTTAGAATTGCTTTAGAGAAATTAGGTGGTCAATGTTTAGGATATTCCGAAGTTGATAAACAAGCAATAAAGGTTTATAAACAAAATTTTATTAGCTACTTAAATAAAGATGAACTTGACCTAGGCGACATTACTAAAATCAGTGAACTACCACCTTATATTGATATAATAGTCGGTGGTGTTCCTTGCCAACCTTGGTCAGTTGCAGGTTGTTTAAAAGGTTTTGAAGATCCCAGAGGTAAATTATGGTTTGACGTAATTCGATTAGTCAGAAAAAGTCAACCTAAAGCCTTTATTTTTGAAAATGTCAGTGGATTAGCCAGCCCAAAAAATCGAGACAACTTAGAATTGATTTTACAACAATTCCAGAATATAGGATATTGTGTTAAATGGAAAATATTAAATGCCTATGACTTTGGTTTACCTCAAAATAGAGATAGAGTTTTTATTGTGGGAATTAAAAATAATATAGACAGATATCAAGAATATAAATTTCCTAATCCTTTAAATATTCATCCCAAAGTTTTAGATATTTTGGAGGATATCAAAAATATCCAAGTTGTGGAAAAGGTTAAGTTAGGTAGTGAGACCTTATTTAGAGGTGTAGTTCCACCATCTAGAACTAGATTTCAAAAAAACGATGAATTAAACGATTTTTTTATCTTTTCAGATTTGAGAAATGGACATACAACAATCCATTCCTGGGATATAATCTTCACCACTGACAGAGAAAAAATGATTTGTTTAACTCTTCTTAAACATAGAAGAAGTAAAAAATACGGTAATAAAGATGGTAATCCTTTATCTTTTAAAAATTTTCAGGAAATAATATCTGATATCCAGGTTAGTGAATTAAATGAATTAG
This sequence comes from Anabaenopsis sp. FSS-46, assembly GCF_029891665.1. NCBI lineage: Bacteria > Bacillati > Cyanobacteriota > Cyanophyceae > Nostocales > Nodulariaceae > Anabaenopsis > Anabaenopsis sp. FSS-46. The sequence continues at coordinate 4,501 of NZ_JANQDG010000140.1, forward strand.
TCAAAAAATCAATATTGCGTTTAACTCATGATAATAAGTATGAATTTGTTAACTCTAAAAATATGACAGGTATTAATGATATTTATCGAATTATTTTACCTACGGCGGATATTGTGCCAACTTTAACTGCGACTGGTGCTAAAGATTATATAGCAACAGTATCTATTTATGCTACTCATCCGGAAGATTATAAAAATATTTTCCTAGAAAAAATATATAGAAATAAAAAATATATACCTATTACTGCAAAACACGCTTGTAAGTTACAAGGTTTTCCAGCAAACTTTAATTATCATGAGAAAGATGATATTGCAAGAAAACACTTTGGTAATGCTGTTCCCGTCCCTGTAGTCGAGTATGTAGCTAAAGAATTACTCAAAACTCTGGAAATTTAAGTTTTATTTATAAAAATTGTCTTGATAAAAAATATCATCAAATTCTGCTGCAAAATTTTCTTTCCCTAGTTCAATAAAAAGTGATTTAAGTTGTCCAAAGGTGTTTTCCATTCCAGAACAAAAATCCCAAAACTCATTTTCAACCCATATATCTTGGTCAATATCTAAGGGAGAATTAGTTAACATACTTTTCTTGTTTTTATACCAATCTTGCGTAAAAGGATTAAAAGGAATAGCAATACGAGCTTCTAAGTTAGCATCAGGATTTTCAGCAAACCTATATGTATACCACTCTAGAAGTTGCTTATTGAATCCTTTAAAATCACCTTGATTTGGTTGTGTAGTTTTGAGATCAAAAATATATTCTATTCCGTCTTTACAAAAATGAATATCAACTCCAGTTCCAGGTGGAGGAGATGTATATTTACCTATATCTTGATGATGAGTTGCTAAAGCAGCTTCTTTTAGTCTTTTTATACATTCCTTAGTGGAAACTCTCTGATTATTTGGCTTATTTTCACGTTCATAAACTAATTGATTGAATTCATTCCGCAATTTTTCCGGAAATGGTTCAGGGCGTAATATTCTTTTATGTATAATTTCAAACCCGTTGATTTCTGCTAAGGTTTTAGCTATGGGTTCCCAAAAAGTTGTACCTAAACTAGTTTCTAACCCGCCTATCAAAGAGCGTATTCGCCTTTCAACAGGGAAAATATCATCTAATACTTGGTAATTTTTGACTTTTTTATCTTTAAAGAAATTCCTAATTGATTCTTTCAAGGTAACTTTGATTCTATCTTTAATATCTTTATCCATAATGTATATCAAAATCAGCAAAGAAATCGTAAATATAAGTACGATGAAGTTATGCCTTTTTCGCTTGTTCTTGACATAATTTTATTTGCTTCCTTCGCTGGCTTATAGTCAGAGCAAAACGCCTTTTTATATCCACTAATTTATTTACTCCAAGTAATACTCAAAAACTTATAGCTTATACTTAACATTCAGCACTTACTCAATGAATATCAACTGGGAGAAATTGTGGATAAGTAATCTTCTATACTAGATTATCATAAAAGTTCAGTTTTTGAGTATATTGACATTGTAGCCAAAAAGTGTATCCTAGGTATGGCTAACTCAGGGAGATAAGTCATGGAATTTTTATCTGATTCTGTGGTGTTATCACGGATGCAATTTGCATTAACAGCACTATTCCATATGCTCTGGCCAGTCCTAACAACGGGGATGGGGATTTATCTGGTCATCGTTGAAGGAGTATGGCTAAAAACTCAAAATCCTGATTATTACCTTCACGCTCGGTTTTGGTCTAAATTTTATGTCCTTAACTTTGGTATTGGCGTAGCAACGGGTATACCCATGGAATTTCAGTTTGGCACCAATTGGGGACCATTCTCGGAAGCCGTGGGTAACTTTTTTGGCAGTGTTATTGGTTTTGAGGCTTCTTGGGCGTTTATGCTAGAAGCTGCATTTTTAGGCATTATGTTATTCGGCTGGGAGCGTGTCAATCCCGCCATTCACTATCTTTCCACAATTTTGGTAGCTGTAGGTGCGAACTTATCCACCCTGTGGATTTTGACGGCAAACTCCTGGATGCAAACCCCCGCAGGTGGGGAAATGGTGGATGGTAAATTTATTGTCAGTGATTATTTTCAAGCAATTTTAAATCCCTTTATGGTTAACAGTGTGCTGCATATGTTTTTCGCGACACTGGAAACCTCTTTATTTGTGATTGGGGGAATTAGCGCTTGGTATATTTTAAAGCAACGCCAGCCGGATTTCTTTTCTAAGTCTTTTAAGATTGCCTTAGCAGCTGCGATCGCAGTTGCACCATTACAAATATACATCGGACACCTCAGCGGCGAGCAAGTGTATCACTATCAACCCACGAAACTCGCAGCCATGGAAGCCCAATGGGAATCTTCACCAGCGGGACAACCTGCTGACTGGAGTTTGTTAGCCATACCCAACGAAAAAGCCCAAAAAAACGACTGGGAAATCACCGTTCCCAACGCCCTGGGGTACATTCTGGAATTTAAGAGAAATCTTTCCGAACCAGTACGGGGACTAAAAGAGTGGAAACCAGAGGATCGACCCCACATGGTCGGTTTGATTTATTACGCCTTCCGCACCATGATCGCCATTGGCTTTTTCTTAGCCGGTTTAATGTTATTCAGTACATTACAATGGTTACGCGGTAAACTATCAGTAGAAAACATCACCCAGCAACCCTGGTTGTTACGGGGTTGGATACTTGCAGCACCTCTAGGATACATCGCCGTAGAGTCCGGGTGGATTGTGCGCTGTGTAGGAAGACAACCTTGGACACTTTACGGACAAATCCGCACCGTTGACGCTGCTTCTCATATACCTGCTAGTAATGTTTTAGTTTCACTCACCAGTTTTGCTACAGTTTACACTCTCTTATTTATTGCAGCTTTGTATTTTGGTAGTCGCATAATACGTCAAGGTCCAAATCTAGATTTACCAGTCCCAGGACTAGAAATTACTCAACCCGCAGTACAAACCACCCCTGGGGAGTTTCTACCCGATGAACGTCCCGCAGAAGCACAACAATAATCAGAAAATTCCACAACCTCTAATTTAGCAACCAATCTCAAGAGCTAATTATATGGAGACACTCCAGTATTTTCTCCCCCAAGTATGGTTTGTAATTTTGGCTTTGTTCCTGTTCCTCTACGTCATGCTAGACGGTTTTGATTTAGGGGTGGGGATACTATCTCTCACCTCATCCGACGAGGAACGCCGGGGGATTTTAATGACCAGTCTCAGTAATATTTGGGATGCAAACGAAACCTGGCTAGTTTTAATGGGAGGGGGTCTGTTTGGTGCGTTTCCCTTGGCTTATGGCACAATTTTAAGCGCCTTGTATATTCCCATTCTGACTATGGTGTTTGGGTTTATTTTCCGGGGTGTAGCCTTTGAATTTCGGGAGTTATCCAACCGCAAATTTTTATGGAATTTTGCCTTTGGTGCTGGGAGTTTTACCGCCGCGCTCGGTCAAGGTTTTGCTTTAGGTGCGGTACTCAAGGGAATTAAAGTTGATGAAGCTGGACACTTTATTGGTACAACCTGGGACTGGTTGAGCATTCCTTCTGTGTTGGTGGCTTTAACTTTGATTCAAGCCTATGTGTTAATTGGTTCGACTTACCTGGTGTGGAAGACTACAGGAGAATTACAAGCTACTCATTTTAAAACTGCTAAAATTGCCGCTTGGACGACTTTAATAGGCGCTATTTTCATCACCATTAGCACACCAATTATTTATGAAAATGCCAGAGCACGCTTATTTCAACAACCACTAGTATATATCTTTGCTGTGATCCCTGTGTTGGGAGTGTTACTAATTTGGCAACTTCTCAAGAGTCTTAACCTGAGAGAGGAAAGAGCGCCGTTTGTCTGGACTATTCTTTTATTTGTCCTGACTTTTTTGGGGTTGGGATTAATTGTTTTTCCTTATATTATCCCTAATCAAATTACCATCTATCAGGCGGCGGCTGATCCGAGTTCCCTGGTAATTATGATTATTTTTATCGGGTTTCTGATTCCGGTGATGTTGTTTTACAACCTTTACCAGTACATTGTGTTTCGCGGTAAGGTGACTGGGGGACAGTATGGGGAGTCATAAAGTCATGGAAGGCGATCTAGAACTCCCCTGACCTCTCACGACTCATCTACAATAGAAATAGAATTTGTTGAGATTTGTATAGTTAGAGTTTAAGCTGTCATGGCTCCTGCCGTTTTAATTGAAAAGCTACAAAAGAACTACGGTAAAGTAGTCGCAGTCAAAGATGTATCCTTTGAGGTAAAACCGGGGGAAATCTTTGGTTTACTCGGTCCTAACGGTGCGGGTAAAACTACGACTCTGCGAGCTTTATGTACTCTGACAACACCGGATGCTGGCAAAATCGAAGTATCTGGTATATCGGTGACGGAGAACCCGAAAATCGCTCGCCAAAAACTCGGCTATGTAGCCCAAGAAGTCGCATTAGATAAGGTTCTAACTGGACGGGAACTACTACAACTCCAAGCAGCGCTGTATCACATTCCCCGGTCCGTGGCTAAACAGCGGATTGATATGGTGTTAAATTTACTGGGTTTACAGGAATACGCCGAGAAAAAGACCGGAACCTATTCCGGTGGTTTACGCAAGCGCCTAGACTTAGCAGCGGGTTTACTCCATGCTCCAGATGTTTTAGTGTTAGATGAGCCCACCGTGGGGCTTGACATAGATAGCCGTTTTGTGGTATGGGAATTTCTGCGCCACTTACGCGCCTCTGGAACAACAGTATTGATTACCAGTCACTATTTAGAAGAAATCGACGCATTAGCCGATCGCGTGGCTATTATTGACCGTGGTACGGTAATTGCGGCGGGTACACCTTCTCAATTAAAAGATCAAGTTGGGGGCGATCGCATCACTCTGCGCATCCGGGAATTTTCCCCAGCAGAAGAAGCCGAAAAAGCCAAACAAGTGTTACAAAACTTACCCTTTGTCCAAGAAGTAATTATTAACAGCGCCCAAGGTAATTCCCTCAACTTGGTAGTAACACCAGAAAATGATGCCTTAATGACCATACAGCAATCCCTCAACACTGTGAGCTTGCCGATCTTTGGTATTTCTCAATCTCGGCCCAGCCTAGATGATGTTTACCTCGCGGCCACCGGGCGAACTTTGCTGGATGCAGAACTCGCAGCAGTTAGCACCCGCGATCTCAAAGCTGAGAAAAAGCAAAATATGAGATAGTCATTGGTCATGGAACTTCCCGCTTTTCCCCTACTTCCTAAATTACTATGAGTGTTACCCCTAAATCTGAAATGAATTGGCAGCAATTAGCATCGCCAGAATTAGATGTGAATACTGCCCCCAATTTATTGGGTGAAATAGTCCAAGAGACCCTAGCTTTAACTCGTCGCTTGTTTATTCAATTACAACGCCGTCCCTCAACCTTAGTTGCTGGAATTATTCAGCCGGTGATGTGGTTAGTGCTATTTGGGGCTTTATTCCAAAATGCCCCCAAGGGTTTGTTTGGAACTACGAGCAATTACGGTCAATTTTTGGCGGCTGGTGTAATTGTGTTTACAGCTTTTGCCGGTGCTTTGAATGCTGGGTTACCGGTGATGTTTGATCGGGAATTTGGCTTTTTAAATCGGTTACTGGTAGCACCTTTAGCTTCTCGGTTTTCCATTGTCTTTGCTTCCGCCATCTTTATCATTAGCCAAAGTTTACTACAAGCAGCGGTAATTGTAGCAGCAGCAGCCTTTCTAGGGGCAGGCTTACCGGATGCCGCCGGGTTGAGTGCGATCGCCTTAATCGTGTTTCTGCTCTCCTTGGGTGTAACCGCCATTTCCCTGGGTTTAGCCTTTGCCTTACCTGGACACATTGAATTAATTGCGGTTATTTTTGTCACTAACCTACCCTTATTGTTTGCCAGTACCGCCTTAGCTCCTTTATCCTTTATGCCAGGGTGGTTGCAAATTGTCGCTACCCTCAACCCCCTGAGCTTTGCCATAGAACCAATTCGTTACCTATATCTTCATAGCGATTGGGGGCTAAATAGTGTAGTCATGTCAGCACCTTGGGGTAATGTTACCTTTGGGGGAGCGCTCCTGGTGTTGTTTGGCTTTGCGTTGATAGCTTTATTGAGCATTCAAACCCGACTGCGGCGGACTCTCGCCTAGAGCTTCAGTCAGCTAAATTATTGATAGTAATTTTACAGTCAAAACTCCATGGAAAAACCATTTTTATCACTTACTCAATTTTCCCTGCTCAGTGTTGCAGGAATTAGCGTGGCTTCCTTGCTTCTCGCTCCACCAAGTCTGGCTCAATTTAACTCTGTAGATCGTGGCACAAACCAGAATAGTGACCCATTAGCTAGCCCAAACTCAGGTGATTTAAATATGTTTGATATTATTCACCGGGCAAATTTGGGGAATGTCAACTGGAATGCTGATGAGCAACAACAACAAATAGACTCAGCAGCATCCGACTTTAGAGCCAGACAACAAAAAGCTTTTCAAGAACAGGAACGCTCAAATACAGATTCACCATCGGTTTTACCTCAAGGAACTGAATCACCATAAATTGGATTTGAATTAACCTTATGGGTATAAGGTTAATTCAAAATCTCAAAACTACAGACCAAGTGCCGCTAAAACATCACTGGCGTGAGTAGTAGTATTTACACTAGCGTCAACATGAACGATTTTGCCGTTAGGGTCAATTACGTAGGTAACACGCTTGGCGTAACCACCGCCATCGACATCATAAGCCCTGATTAAACTTTGGTTAGTGTCAGCCAACAAAGGAAAGTTGAGATTATATTTTTGGGTAAAGGCCTGATGAGAGGCTTGATCATCGGCGCTGACTCCCAGCACCACTACATCTTTACCTAAATATTCAGGTTGAGCATCCCGGAAGCTACAAGCTTGTTTGGTGCAACCTGGGGTGTCATCTTTGGGGTAGAAGTATAAAACAACTGTCTTCCCCGCAAAATCAGATAATGAAACGGTGTTACCGTTAGTATCTTTGACGGTAAATGCAGGTGCATCCGTACCAACTGCTAGAGGCATAATGAACCTTTCCTGTTTTAAATTGATGACTTTGAAATTTTACAATAATTTACAATATTTAAGGAATTGACTCAAAAAAAATGGTACTGAAAACTGGGAAGTGACCAATGACTAATGACCAGAAAACCTTATCTTATGCCAGTAGTACAGTAGAAAGGGCTAGGCGATCGCTTATATGCTCTCCTTTTAATCTTGTATTGTTGCAAGCTATGCGTCAGCAGAGTTTACCATTAAGTGCCATCGCTATGGAAAATGGTGTCCAGAATGGCTATACTAAAAGCCCTTTATCAGAACTGGCTTGTGATGATGCTTTAAACTGGCTGATTCAAGTGGGTATTTTGCGGCGAGAAGTGGATGGTCAGGGAATTACGGATAGTTTCCGCCTCACTCCTCTAGGTCATCTGTTGGTGGAACAATTCCATGGCCAAAATTGGCCTAATGCTTCCTGGAGCGATCGCTTGTATAATGCGGGAGTTTACTGGTTTCGACTACCCTTTTAATTACGAACTATGAAAGCAATTATGGTAGTGGGAACAACATCCCACGCTGGGAAATCACTGATAAGTACAGCTATTTGTCGGATTCTGTCGCGGCGTGGTTGGCGGGTCGCTCCCTTTAAAGGTCAAAACATGGCACTGAATGCTTATGTCACCGCCAATGGGGGAGAAATTGGTTATGCTCAAGCAGTACAAGCTTGGGCAGCTGGTGTTATCCCTGGGGTAGAAATGAACCCAATTTTACTCAAACCCCAGGGGGATATGACATCCCAAGTGATTATCAAAGGTAGAGCTGTAGGCAAAGTCAAAGCTTCAGATTATTATGAACAATACTTTAATATTGGTTGGCAGGCAATAGAAGAGTCTCTAAAACATTTATCCACAGAATTTGATTTACTTGTCTGTGAAGGTGCGGGTAGTCCGGCGGAGATTAACCTCAAGCACCGCGACTTAACTAATATGCGGATAGCAAAATATTTAAACGCACCAACTATATTAGTAGTTGATATTGACCGGGGTGGTGCTTTTGCTCATGTGGTGGGAACTCTGGAGTTACTAGAACCAGAAGAACGTCAATTAATTAAAGGTATAGTAATTAACAAATTCCGGGGTCAGCGATCGCTTTTGCAACCGGGGATAAAATGGTTAGAAGAACGTATTGGCATTCCTGTGATTGGTGTGATCCCTTATTTTCAAGAAATTTTTCCCGCCGAAGACTCCCTAGACCTACTAGAACGTAAGTCATACAAAACCAATACTGACCTGAATATCACTGTTATTCGCTTACCCAGAATTGCTAACTTCACCGATTTTGACCCCTTGGAGTCGGAGCCGAGTGTTGCGGTAAAATTTCTGAGTATGAAGCAAGATTTAGGACATCCAGATGCCGTAATTATCCCAGGAACAAAGACCACAATTACCGACTTGCTACTAATGCATAAAACGGGTATGTCAGAAGCAATTAAAAACTATGCAGCTTCTGGCGGTACAGTGTTAGGTATTTGCGGCGGCTATCAAATGCTAGGGCAAATTATCGCTGATCCCGAAGGAGTAGAAGGACAAGCTGGTAGATTTCAGGGGTTAAATCTTTTACCCATTAGAACTGTAATTACCGGACAGAAAATTGCTCGTCAGCGCCAAGTTAGCTCCAATTATCCCCAAATGGGTTTACCAGTCAATGGCTTTGAAATCCACCAAGGGCGATCGCGCATAGAACAATCAGAAGATGACCCAGGATACCATCATTTATTTGATGATGCTAATTTAGGACTAGTGGATAACTCTCAATCTATTTGGGGTACATATCTCCATGGACTGTTTGATAATGGCCCTTGGCGACGGGCTTGGTTAAATCGCCTGCGTCAACAACGAGGTTTAAAATCTTTGCCTACAGGTGTTGCTAACTACAAGGAACATCGAGAACAAATTTTAGACTCTCTGGCTACAGAAATTGAAACCCATTTAAACTTAGAGCCAATTTTACCTTAACTAAAATTATTGTTCATGACTATTCGCGTCCGCTTTTTACCAGATGATGTGACTGTTAATGCCGAAGTGGGAGAACCGCTGTTAGATGTAGCGCAACGGGCTGGGGTGTTTATTGCCACCGGGTGCCTCATGGGTTCTTGTCATGCTTGCACTGTTGAACTAGAAGATGGCGAAGTCATTCGCGCCTGTATTTCCTCAGTGTCACCAGAGCGCGAAGAAATGATCATTAATTTGTATGGTGACCCTACTTGGTAATTTTTTGTCCTGATTTTGTTACGTGAGCATTTAAGATTTAGGTATCATAAACCTATACCAATAATTATTGCTGTTGAAACTACGGGGGATACACTACCAAAAGTGTGTAACCCCCCATAGTATTTAATTGCTCAGAATGGTTAGCTTTGAGATTTAACATTCAAAGCATATTCTTTGAACCTTTCCAAATCAGCTTCAATGGTAGACTCAACTACCCGCCCCAAAAACAAGTTATCCATAATTTTGCCAATAATTCCAGGGATGGCATAGGAAACCGTCATTTTGACAATACTACTACCATGGCGGTCATAAAAGCGGATTGCACCTTGATTTGGCAGACCATCAACGGATTCCCATTGAATAATTTGCTCTTTGACGACCTTGAGCATCCGGGATTTCCATTTAAATTCCAGACCCCCTGTACTAAGTTTCCATAGAGATATGTCCGGGTTGTCTGGGGAAATCCTCACAGAATCAATCCACTTCATCCAACGTGGCATTTGCTCTAAGTCAGACCACAGACCCCATACTAGTTCTATGGGAGCATCGACTTCAATCTGCACACTATGCTCTAACCACTCTGCCATTTTCTTTGATTCCGATACTTTTTTGCTAACATTCACTAACAAATACACTCTTTAAGAGAGGGCGTATCAACCAATGCACGTAGGAAAATCCCCCGCGCACCATTTATGTCCCGGCTCATTACCCGCCCGTCAGATGGAGACTTAACGAATTTAGCACCACCAAGGTTGGGGATGATTTCACCAGTCCAGCTGACTGTTTTTGATGTGTACGCTTCGTTCACATCCATCACTACTTTATTAGTCTCAAAAGC
>NZ_JANQDG010000141.1:0-12501 GCF_029891665.1 Anabaenopsis sp. FSS-46
AGCTAATATTTTAGCTAAAGTAGCGATCAAACTAGGTTTAGACCTAAGTGGAGTCAGTAGGGTGTCTTTGATAGCACCATTGAAAGTTCGTTTATGGGCTATTCAAGAATCCCCCGGCTTCTAGCCGTGGGGAGTATCAATCCATACTGTCCATACCCGAAGAACCACCCCCAATCACCCAATTAGACCCTTACCCCTTACTATTCCATGCTCGCGATCATGCAGGGGAAGCCATCACAGATCATCCAGAAAATCGCCGCAAGGGATGGCAACGTATTTCACTATTTGCAGTCTACTTTAGTCCTCATTCCTTAGCAACCACTGGATTAGGGGAAATGTTACGGGATGCTTTCCAAGCACCAGACCATTCACCAAAAGCTTACTTTGGTTTATTTCCCTTTCGGTGGCGAGAAGATTGGCAAAAGTCTTTCTATACCCTCCAAGGTAATGGACGACCCTTTGTAGCCCCCATCCTCCAAGTTCTCATTTTACCCCAAGCACCTCAACAAGTCCTAACGTGGGCTGAACAAGTAGCAACCTGGGATTTTCGCCAGATTATTGCTTGTCATTTTGACTCCCCTATTTCAGCCAGTCCCCATCAATTCCGCCAAGCATTCGATTTTCTCCACAAGCAACCCCCTTTCAGCGAAGATTCTGGAAACCTAAACCAGCACCTCTCCCCCGAAGATATGCAATTCATCAGGGAAATTGAGGCCACTCTCCTCAAGCAAGGTATTGCAAAGCCACCTCAAGAGAAAATATAGGACTCGTATTTGAGTTGAGAAATTATCAGTGAGGAAAGGGAATAGGGAACAGGGAACAGGGAACAGGGAATTGGTGTGTACTTCATGAGCCTGAAAAAGGCTTTATTAACTGCCTGTGAGGGATTTAATATTTGCGTTAAATCTAGCATTTTGCAAAGCTTCCACTGTACTCTGAGAATCTTGAACGCAATATTGCCAACCAAAGCGAACCAATTCCCGAGCAGTTTCTGATTGTATAATTCCCACCACCGGAATTTTTGCCCTTTCTTTGTCCCCTGTATGTTCTTGTAAAATCGTCCTTAAATTATGCATGGTCTGGATATCACTTACTTGTTGCGGATTCAGTTCCACCATCACCATTTGCACTTGCTCAACTCTTTCTATGTCTTCAACAATCAGTTGATTTTGATCATCTCGCCGATCTACTTTACCCCAGACAATTAACCTCGCATCAACTTCCAGTTGCTCACTGATGCGTTCATAGGTTTTGGCAAAAACCACCGCTTCCGATTGTCCAGTTAAATCCTCTATTTGTAAAATTGCCATCTGGTCGCCTTTCTTAGTCATCACTTTTTTGACATTGTTTAGCATCACCACGGCACAAACTTTTGTATCTTTTGTTTGTTCTTTAAATTGTGAAAGGTTAATCGGAGTCAGCAGCGATGCTGCTGGCTTTAAGGACTTTAAGGGATGATCTGATACATAAAAACCCAGTAATTCCTTTTCCATGCGTAACTTCTCCTGGGGCATAAAATCAGCCACAGGGTCAGCTTTAGGAACTGTTTCAAAACTATTGTTCCCTGTTTGCTTACTAGTAGTATTACTAGTACCTAAGTAATCAAAAAGATTACCCTGACCTATAGCCCTATCTTTGGCGCGGGATTGCGCCCAATCATAAACTAGTTCTAAATCACGGATTAATTGGTGACGATTTGATTCAATTTTATCAAAAGCTCCACACTGGATCAAAGATTCCACAGTCCGCCGGTTAATAGCACGCAAATCCACGCGATCGCAAAAATCAGCTAGGGACTTAAAATCACCCCCCTCATTTCTCGCTGACAAAATACAGGCGATCGCATTTTGTCCCACATTCCGCACCGCTGTAAATCCAAATAATAAAATCTTTCCATCTATCGGTGTAAAATCCAGACCAGAACGATTAATATCCGGGGCATCTATTGTAATCCCCATATTAGCGCAGTTATTAATATACTTCTGCACCTTATCCGTATCGCCACTGTTCGCCGTCAACAGTGCCGCCATATACTCCAACGGATAATTAGCCTTTAAATACGCAGTTTGATAAGTTACATATCCATAGGCGGTGGAATGGGACTTATTGAAACAATTAGAGGCTATGAGACCATTTTTAATCACAAAATTATGGTCACCCTCAACCCCAATATCATAAACATTTTCTCCACCTACAAATTTACGTCCAGTGATTTTGACCATTTTTACCCACCCATCATCTATACCCAGTTTAAGGTGTTGGTGCTTTTGCAGTCTAACACTACTTGATCTTTGAGCGGTTTTCTATAGCTGCTTCTAGGGGCGATCGCATTTCATCAACTGCTATATAAATCATAGACAAGTCTAGACATTTAGAGCTGGGAAAGAGGGAGCAAGGGAGAGGAGAAGCAGGGTAGAGGCGAGTTTATGATAATAAAGCTGTGACTGGCATTTAAAATTTTTTAGAATGAAAGTGTTAATTACTCAATTTACTATGGACAAAAGATTGTTGTAGAAATTAAGAGTTTTGTGGGCAAGTCGCTGAAAATCTGTACAGGTAGTAAGTAATGAAAATAACGTTTTGTTAATAGTTGTAGATATGGAAAAGGAGGTAATAAAACAATGGATAAGCTAGAAAAATACCGTGAGGCGATTCAGAAAATATTGACTGAATATTATCAAATGACCAAGAATCAAGATAGAGAAAATCGAGAAATTGAAGCAAGTGATCGCTTGGCTTTTGACGAAGCAAGAGACCAATATCTTTGGTTTCGGTTTGGCTGGGATGATAAAAAGTTAGTCCAGCATATCATCATGTATCTGTGCATTAAAAATGGCAAAATTTGGGTAGAAGAAGACGCAACAAATTTATGTGTTGTTGACGACTTATTATCAGCCGGAATACCCCAAAGTGATATTGTTTTAGGCTTTCATCATCCCAATAAACGGGGTTTGACAGAATTTGCTACCGCATGAGGAGCATGGGGGACTCAAATCTTGCACGACTCCGTATAAACCCAGATAATCTAAAAATATGCGCGTTGGCAACTTTGGAGGAAGTGAAGGAACAGGATTATTCTTTAAATCCTGGGCGGTATGTGGGGGTGGTGATAGAGGAAGATGGGAAAACGCAAGAGGAGTTTATTGAGGAGATTTTAGAGTTAAATCAAGAGGTGCATTTGTTAGAGGGGATTATTGCACATAATATAGCAATCCTAAATGATTCATGAACAATTTCTGTTCCCTGTTCCCTGTTCCCTGTTCCCTTTCCTCAGTGATAATTTCTCAAGTCAAATAGGATGACTATATTAAAGAGATTGCGGGGGATAATTAGCTTATCATTAAGTAAAGAGTAAAGGAATAAATCTATGAATACTCGTGAAGTTGTGGTTAATAAGTTACAACAATTACCAGATCCTCTGGTATCGAGGGTAGATGAGTTTATTGATTTCTTGATTGCACAACAGCAAAATCAAGCAGTTAATGTTCAATCTTCAGAATCTTTAACGGATAGGTGGAAGCGGTGGTTTGAAAAGGTTGATCAATTATCTATATTAAATCATGAACCGCAGAATGAGTATCAACAACGTTTGCTGGAAAAATAATGAAGTATTAATAAAGTAAATAATATTCTCAAACAAACACGCGATCGCCTCCTAACTCGTCTCATCTCTGGTAAACTTTCAGTAGAATACTTAGACATTCAATTCCCACCCAGCATGAGAGAAAAATTAGAATAAACATATATTAGGACTTGGAGTTTTCTCAAATGAGTGTCATAATTCCCAATGATATCCTTAGAGCTTCAAACATGACTGAAGACGAACTCAAATTAGAAATTGCCATTTTGCTTTACCAACAAGGTAAAATTAGCAGTGGTAAAGTCCGAGCATGGACAGGAATCACAGTCCTAGAATTTCAGCATCAACTAGCAAAACGAGGTTTACACATTAACTATGATGTTGAAGATTTTCAATCTGATATCAAGACACTGCAATCAATGGGTTTACTGTGATTATAGTTAGCGATACATCACCAATTACAAACTTAACAGCAATTGGTCAGTTAGATTTATTGCGACAGTTGTATAGTAGGGTGATCATCCCGGAAGCTGTATATAACGAAATGGTTGACATAAATAAAATTGTCCCTGGTGCAGTAGAAGTACAAACTTTATCTTGGATACACACACAGACAGTTATTAATTCTCTACTGACAGAAATTCAAGAAAATAATCAAAGTATTCACTTGGGAGAAGCTGAAGCCATTATTTTATCCTTAGAAATGAAAGCTGATTTGCTGTTAATGGATGAACGCAGAGGAAGAATAGTAGCTACCAATTATGGAATAAATATAACAGGTCTGTTGGGAGTGTTAATACAAGCCAAAAAACAGGAACTAATTCCAGCTATTAAACCATTGATTGATCAGTTAATTACCCAGGCCAACTTTAGAGTTAATCCTCAATTATACACTGTTGTATTACAAGCATCTAACGAAATTTAAAACTTATTTATCAGGAGAAATGACAAAATTAACCAGCCCACTGTTAAAATTTGTACATAATGAATACCCTTGATGCTCAAGGTCATGATATCGAATATCAATTTAAAGATCGAGAAAATCCCCTGCGTTTAGTGTTTGTTTGTGCCATGTGGTTAACAGGTTTTGATGTACCAACTTTATCTACTATTTACCTACATAAACCCATGAAAGATCACACACTAATGCAAACTATAGCCCGTGCGAATCGCGTTAGAGGGGCAAACTGGGTAGTTTAATTTTTTTAATTACTTTGTTAGCTATAGAAAATATGCGATCCCCAACCCCTCCCGTGACAAAGCTATGCATTACCCACATCTTTCTTAATAATCTTGAAACATTTATGTGGTAATGGTTTCAACGCTTGAAAATTTCCCTACTCTTGATAAAACCCTTATTTTCTTGAGAATCATCAACGGAGGATTAAGGTTTGTGGGTTTGCGAGCGATCGCTCTCACGAATGTTAAGAAAGATCCGGGTAATAGATAGGCTATATATGGGGGTGTTGAATTAGTTTTAATTTTGTCGAGAAGTGGGGGATATGTATAAGGTGGTTAAAACAATTGTCCTTGTTGCGCGTCTGGTTGGTTTTGAGATGCTAGGCGGGAAATTTCGCCCCAGGAAATTACCAGACTGTTGTAAGCGATCGCCTCCTCCCTCACTGTCTAAAGCCTGGCTTCCGTGCCTTTTTTGCGATTTTCTTGTGAGAATCTCTATAGCTTACAGCACTTTTCAAGTAAATAAAGTACACACCTTAATATCATAAATCTTGTGGGGTGGGCATCGGTGCCCGCCCTTGTACCTACTCAGATGAAATGCGCTGTAATTAACGCCTTTGCCAAATCTTGATGGTGCCATCATCACTCCCAGAAGCTAAGGTGCGACCATCCGCGCTGAAGACTACTGACCAAACCCCATCTGAATGTCCGGTGAGGGTGGCGATTGACCCTTGGGTGGCGACATCCCACACTTTGATAGTTTCATCATCACTCCCAGAGGCTAATGTTTGACCATCCGGGCTGAAGGCTACTGACAAAACCCCATATGAATGTCCGGTGAGAGTGGCGATTGACCCTTGGGTGGCAACATCCCACAGTTGGATCGTGCTATCCCCATTTCCAGAAGCTAAGGTGCGACCATCCGGGCTGAAGGCTACTGAAATAACCACAGATGAATGTCCGGTGAGGGTATAGTTCAACCAGGGTAAGTGCATCTTAATAATCCTTGACAAAATTAACTTTATGTGGGTCGCCTAACCAGATAGCGACTCAGGTATATTTGAGTAGAATTTGCTATCTCAATTGTTAAGCAACGCCCCAATGTTAGTGAAAACTAGTCGATATTTAAGGTATTTTGAATCAAATTAGACTGATAATATCACATTTAATTTCTTATATGTAAATAAATATTTTTTTGATATCTAAGCCTCTGTATGACTATTTAGGCAATCTTGTCATCTATCTAAAGATAGATTTTTGGGAATATAAAACTATTTCGCCGGTACTGGGTTGAATATTTATGATATCTGGGTAAATTTCCTGTGTGTTACGCGAACTGCTTGCAGCAGCGATCGCGCTATCGCCTTTAACAACCGCGATCGCGCTATCGCATCCCGTCAAGACCATCCAATACATGATCTTCGGTGTCAGATTTATCTGACTTTAGCTTTGAGACGGGGGTTTCTCACCCCCGGCTCCCCGTGTAGCATCAAACGGAATTTTTCAACCCAGAGCGATCGCCTTTAACAGCAGCGATCGCGCTATCGCATCCCGTCAAGATAATCCAATACATGATCTTCGGTGTCACACAGATCCCCGACTTCTCACATAATCAGAGATAATCTAGGATAATTTAGCTAGAAGTCCAGGAACTGACTCATGAGATCGACAAAGGCTATAACTTCCTCAGCAGTTTCAGATCGCCAGGAATTTCCTGATGTATAATCAGGAAAGTGTCAAAATTCAATGTCTAGTTAAAAGTTAACAGGAATAGATTAAGGAAACTCATGTCCCGATACAGAGGGCCACGCCTCAGAATTGTACGTCGCTTAGGCGAATTGCCAGGATTAAGTCGTAAAAGTGCTAGACGCGCCTATCCACCAGGACAGCATGGTCAGAACCGCAAAAAACGCTCTGAGTATGCAGTTCGTCTAGAAGAAAAGCAAAAGATTCGGATGAACTACGGTTTAACCGAAAAGCAACTGTTGCGCTATGTACGTAAAGCTAGACGCGTCACCGGTTCCACCGGACAAGTGCTGCTACAACTGCTAGAAATGCGCCTGGACAACACCGTTTTTCGTTTGGGGATGGCTCCCACCATTCCAGCCGCCCGCCAACTGGTAAATCACGGTCACGTAACAGTTAACGGTCGCAGAGTCAACATTGCTAGTTATCAGTGTCGTCCCGGGGAAGTCGTTGCAGTCAGAGACCGCGAAGTTTCCCGGAAATTGGTAGAAGCCAATTTGCAATATCCTGGATTAGCCAATCTCCCCAGTCATCTGGAATTTGACAAAGCTAAGTTAACTGGCAAGGTTAACGGCGTTATTGAACGAGAATGGGTAGCATTACAAGTCAATGAGCTGCTCGTGGTGGAATACTACTCACGTCAAGCCTAATTATTTTACCGAGTCATTGGATTGCGGATTGAATCAATTACCCAATCTCATCGCCGCCCCTTTCCCGATCAAGGAGAGGGGCTGACCAATGACCCATCACCTATTTTTATTGAGAGTTAATGTCTTGTAAGTCAAGGGCATAATTCAATCGCAAAACATTAACACCCGGCTCCCCAAAAACCCTTAAAAATCTATTATCAGTATATCGGTTAATTAAAGGTATTATTTCATCCTCTTTCACATCCCGGGCGAGAGCCACTCGGCTCAACTGTTGGCGGGCTGCTCTCAAAGAAATATGTGGGTCTAAGCCAGAACCAGAAGCATAAATTAAATCAGCCAGCGGTTGAATATTTTCCTCTTGTAATTCAGTAGCCCGTTCCAAAATTCGCTCTAACAGTGCCGGGTTGCTAGGAGCAAAATTACTTCCTCCTGATATCCCAGTGGGGCTGGCTTGTTTTCCTTGGCTGTATCTCACACTACTGGGACGACCGTGAAAATAACCCTCAGATGTGAATGTCTGACCAATCAAAGCTGAACCAATTGGTTGAGTGTCTAAATTTACCATAACGCTGCCATTGGCTTGAAAAGGAAAGAAGGCTTGACCTATGACCAATATCCCCAGAGGATAGATGATTGCCGTTAGTAACCAAACCACTAAGGTCATGCGAAAAGCTGTGATAGTTTCACGAATAAAATTCATAAAAATTTATCGGCGGTGAGTTTCTAGTTCAGAAAAGAATTAATTGACCACAGATGTAGACCCCTGAGCGGTTTTCCATAGGGTCAGAACCTTGGGATTTTCTATCCCCAACCGGTGGTTGCAATGAGCATATCTATGAATTTAATAGCAAGCAAAGGTGCAATTATTCCACCCAAACCATAAATCAACAGATGGCGCAGCAGCAGTTGATTAGTTTGCAGATATTTTACCTGTACACCTCTCAAAGCTAAGGGAATTAAAGCCGGAATCGTCACAGCATTATAAATCAGTATGGATATGACAGCCGAATTCGCGCTGGATAAATTCATGATATTTAAACCCTGCAGATGAGCAGCGGTAAAAATGAATGGGATAATTAGAAAGTATTTAGTAATATCATTCGCAAGGGAAAATGTAGTCAAAGCACCACGGGTAACTACTAATTGCCGACTAATGCTCACTAGATCAATCAGCTTTGTGGGGTCAGAGTCCAAATCTATGATATCGGCTGCTTCTTTAGCAGCTTGACTACCTGTATTCATGACCACGCCGACATCGGCTTTAAGGAGCGCAGCAGCATCATTATAGCCGTCTCCTATCATTGCTACCACTTTACCTGCTGTTTGTTCTGCGTGGATAATACTGACTTTATCCTCTGGTGTCGCTTCACCAACAAAGTCATTAACTCCTGCAAGGTTGGCAATCACAGATGTCGTAATCAGGTTGTCCCCAGTCAGTAATATAGTATTGATACCCATGTAGCCTAACTGCTGACAAGCCTCGCAGATACCCGGCTTAATTATGTCTTTCAGGTAAATCACACCATAAATTTCCTCATCTAGACAAACCGCCAGCGGTGTACCTCCCTGTTGGGAAATCTTTTCGCAGACAGAATTCAATTCTGGAGGTGCTTGTCCATTACCCAAACGAATAAATTCTTTAATTGCTGTTACCGCTCCCTTGCGAGCTTTATGTCCCCGCTCGAAGTTTGTGCCACTCATGCGGGTGTCCTCAGAAAATTTTACCCCTAGGGCTTGGTTGAGGTCAAAATCAATTTGTCCGCCTAAGCTTTGTGCCACTCGGGTAATTGATTTCCCTTCAGATGTATCATCAAATACGCTGGCAGCCAAAGCAATATTAGCCATCTCCTCTAATGAATGGCCATTGAGGGGAATAAATTGCTGTGCCAAGCGGTTGCCAAAGGTGATTGTCCCGGTTTTGTCAAGAATCAGGGTGGTGATATCAGCACAAGCTTCCAGGGCTTCTCCTGAGGTGGCAATGATGTTAAATTGGGCAACCCCATTCATAGCAGCAATACTAATGGTATTGAATAATCCGCCCATGGTGGTGGGAATCAGCGCCACCAGCAGGACTATCAAAATAGGTACACTGACAGGACTCCCCACATAGTAAGCAAAAGCCGGCAACGTAGCCACGACTAACAGAGCAACTAAACTCAAAACACCGAGAAAAATCATCAAGGTAATTTCACCCGGTGTTTTACTGCGTTTTGTTCCTGCTAATAAAGCAATCATCCGGTCAATAAACCCTTGATCTGGGTTGGATGTAATGCGAACAATCAGTTCATCAGAGATGATATGGGTACCACCGATCACCGAACTGGCAATATTACTCCCTGATTCTTTCAGTATTGGTACAGTTTCACCGGTAATTACTGATTCATCCACCGAGGCCGTACCCATGATCACTTTACCATCAGCAGGAATCATATCCCCAGCTACCAAATATATGGTATCACCTGCTTTCAGACTGGTGCCAGGAACTTGGCAAATTGTGCCATCAGGAGCCAGTTTTTTGGCGATCGCCTCTGACTTTGTAGTTTGCAATACATCTGCTTGGGCTTGCCCCCATCCCAGTGCCAATGCTTCCGCAAAATTAGCCAGCCAAACCGTGAGAAAGCAAATTCCTGTCAACAATCCGTAAAAAATACGTGGGTGATTTTCCGGGGATGAACCCAATAAGTTGGGCGCAATAGTGAATACTAGGGTAACAACAGTCCCCAGCCAAACCAAAAACATGACTGGATTTTTGACGGCATACCCGGGATGCAGCTTGATAAAACCATCCCTCAAGGCTCTGATATACAGTTTTTTGCGATTTATCTTAGCTTTTTTGCGGGAGGGGCGGCGATGACTAGGTAAAGTTCCCTCCACGCCAGGACGAAAACGTGATGATTTACCTTTAGAGGTAGGTGCAACGCTCATTTTATCTCATATTCAGGAAATGTTGACTAATAACCAATCTTTTAACTAGCCGCAGCTAGTTTGAAACCCTCGGCAATCGGGCCCAACGCCAATACTGGCAAGAAAGCCAGCATTGCCAAAATCACCACTAATCCAGCCGTCGCTACGGTAAATAAAAGCGAATCTGTTTTGAGGGTAATAGCGGTTTCTACTGCTTTTGGTTTACGAGATATACCGTCAGCTAACAGCAAAATGGCAATAATCGGAATGTAACGCCCGGCAAACATACTTAAACAGGTACTTAAATTCCACCACAGGCTGTTATTATCCAATCCCTGTAAACTAGACCCATTATTGGCACCAGCAGCCGCATATTCATAAACTACTTGGGAAATGCCGTGAAATCCAGGGTTAGTAATTCCAGACAGGGAAACAGGATAAGCTAATGTAATGGCACTGGGAATTAAAACCACAATGGGATAAATCAGCACCACCACACTACCAAGGATGATTTCTCTTCTTTCAATTTTCCGCCCTAAAAATTGTGGAGTGCGCCCCACTATTAACCCTACTAAGAACAGAGTCAAAATTAGGTAAGTAAATAGGTAAGCTGTCCCAGTTCCCTGACCTCCCCAGATAATGCGCAGGAATAAGCTCGATAAACTGGAAAATAATCCTGCGGGCATCAATGAATCATGCATCCCGTTCACCGCACCGCACATGGTGGCTGTAGTCATCACTGCCCAGAGTGCTGTTTCTACCCAACCCAATCGAATTTCTTTGCCCTCTAAATTCGGCTGTTCTAATCCCAATGTGCCATTTACCAGGGGATTACCCTGTTGTTCTCCGGTTACTGTCACCCAAATCAGAATCATCAAGGCTACAAATACCATCCAGAACAGCAGCCAGGCCTGTTTCATATTTTTGGCAAATATGCCATAGGTGTAAATTAAGGATGCAGGAATGGCAATCATGGCCATGGTTTCGATTAAATTAGCAGCCCCATTGGGATTTTCATAGGGGTGGGCTGAGTTAACGCCAAAAAAACCGCCGCCGTTATCACCCAACATTTTAATCATCTCAAAGGAGGCTACTGGCCCCCTAGCAATATATTGGGTTCTTCCCTCTAAGGTTTCTACAACCAAGGTTCCAGCTAATGTTTGCGGCACACCGCAGAACACTAGAGCGATCGCCCCTATAATTGACATTGGTAGTAATATCCTCGTGATGGCACGAGTGACATCAACGTAAAAGTTCCCTAATTTTTTGCCTGTTAACCCCCGAATAAAAGCAATTCCTACCGCTAAACCTGTAGCGGCTGAGGTAAACATCAAAAAGCCTAAAGCTGCTACTTGGCTAAAATAACTTAAGGTTGTTTCACCAGTGTAGTGTTGCTGTCCAGTATTAGTCACAAATGAAACAACTGTGTGCAGCAATATATCCCAGCTAGGCGCATCAAAATCATTGGGATTCCAAGGTAGTAATCTCTGATAAAATATTATCAGGTATACTAAAGTACCCATGCACAGGTTGCTGTACAGCACTGCGCGAATATATTCCCCAACCGTCTGCGGCTTACCGCCGTAGGCATCATCTTTGCTACCCACACCAATTAAAACTAAGCAGCTACGCTCTATAGGGTTGATTAACCAGTCCAGCAGCGTTCTTTCTCCCTGGAAAACACGCGCCATGTACCTTCCCAAAACTGGCACGATCACGATCACAATACACAGCGTTACGCCGATTTGCAAAAAACTTTGTCCCATCTATTTCGCACCCAACTCAATTTCAATGATAGATTTTATACATATAAACCCCATACTCCCCGGTCTCTTATATATAACCCCAAATGATTTGGTTTCTCCCTTATTACTATTTTTCATATTCTTTTTCAAGTTTCCGTCAGAAATACTGAAAATCTACTCTGATATGGAGATTAAAAAACTTGTTTTTCTCACTCACCCCCATCAAGCTATGAGGGGTCTCAACCCCCCACAGCTTCAAGTCTGGATGGAGGAACAGGAGCAAATACTCACCCCACAACAACTCAGCCACCTATTCATATCAAAATAGTATTAAAGCCTTTTTCAGGCCCATGAAGTACACACCAATTCCCTATTCCCTATTCGGTGTGTTCCCTCAAAATATTAACTTATATGGATTAAACACTAAGGAAATATGAGGAAAATTAGCAATAATATCTGATGGATTATATAAAGTTTGTAAAGGGGTGAACGGATCTTAAATCAAAAGTTCATGGAGTCTGGAGCCTACTGGCTGGATTTGGTCTACAATAATTTGATGAATTTATAGTCATTTATGTACATTTGTAGTATAATATTATGAATGTACGATTATTAAATGAATGAAACTATCTGATTATGCAAAAAAGGTAGGGATAAGTTATAGAACTGCGTGGCGTTGGTACAAATCCGGCGTAAT
>NZ_JANQDG010000142.1:0-11909 GCF_029891665.1 Anabaenopsis sp. FSS-46
CCTCGATAAGTTAATTGCTGCGTTTAAATCCCTGTCCATTGAATGACCACAACTTCCACAGTTGTAAATTCTTTCTTTTAGTGGCATATCTTGGATATGCCCACAAGAACAGGTTTTGCTTGAAGGGTAAAATCTATCAGCGATTATAATTTCACCACCAAACTTTTTAGCCTTGTATTCTAACTGGCGCTTAAATTCATAAAAACCACAATCAGCGATTACTTGAGCTAATTTATGATTTGAAATCATCCCAGAAACATTTAAATCTTCTACTACTATTTTTGCGTGGTTTTTGCATAAGAAAGTAGTGATTTGGTGAAGAGTATTTTTTCTAAGATTAGCTACTCTAGCGTGATGTTTAGCCAGTTGAATTTTAGCTTTGTGTCGGTTATTAGAACCTTTGTTTTTGCGAGCAAACTTTCTAGATAATCTTTTCAGCTTGATTAAATTAGCTTTGTAATGCTTAGGATTAGGAAACACTACCCCAGTAGAAAGTGTAGCTAATTGCTTAACTCCTAAATCCACCCCTACAATCTCGTGCTGCTTATCTATTGCTTTGTGTTCTTGCTCGTAAGCAAAAGCAATAAACCAGCTATTAGCAGTCTTTGATATTGTGATTGATTTACAGGTTGTGTGTGGCAAACCTTCATAAGTTTTTACCCATCCAATCGTCGGTAGCTTTATTGATTTGCCGCCTACTGGAATTGGCTTACCTCCAGCATCAATAGTAAAAGAGTCTTTATGTCCTTTCTTTTTAAACTTAGGATATCCACCTTTAGCGCCAAAGAATCTAGAGAAAGAATCGCCTAGATGGTCAAAAGCATATTGAGTTATTTTCTGACAAATACCTTTTTGTTTAATCCACTCAAACTCAGGTTTAACATGATTATTAAAGAATTTTTTCAGAATATATTTGTTGGGCTTTAATCCATCTTTATAAAGATTATTCCAAGTAGCTAAACCCCAGTTATAAGTAAACCTGGCAATACCTGCGTGTTTATTCATTATTATTTCTTGGGCTTGACTCAGTTTCAACTTTGTTTTAATGGATAAAAGCATTGCTCGACCTCAACACTGTATTTCTTTGTTGTCTAATTCTGTAATATCTTGTTTAGGTTCGTCTATCTAATTTTCAACTAGGCTACTACTCTACTTAGCACTTTGAAAGTAACCGTGAAATCCATGAGGAATCACAGTGGGTAATCCCAATCTACAAACCGGTTCTGTATCTAGGCGATCGCCATCAAATACCCAAACCTCGCTACTATGGGAATTCCCATCATAAACCACCGTCAACACCCAAGCTTGCTGAGAGTTGTGTATATCTTCCACAGGTAAAGGTTCACTAGGGTAGCAATTTTCCGGTAAATTAGCCTCAGTGAACGTTTGAGTGCGGTGATCAAAACGGCCGATAGTATTTAATATTTCTTGACTAATATCTGTATCTTCCCTGTGTGAGGACATATAGGTATAAGGTGAAAGTTTCCCTAAATTTCTCTTAGGGACATGAGGAAACTCACAACTGCGGTTTATTAGTTTCTCAACTGATGTCACCTTAGCTGTTTGGGGTTGCAGATGAATTCGCGTCAGGGTACTTTGAGCACTTGTGAGGGTTTTACCTGTAGCCACTTCCCCCAGATATTTATTTGTGTTAAAATCTTGATAGCGGGCGAAATCTACCACCACATCACCACTGGCATCTACATAACCATTAGCAAAATGCCATTGATACCAAGATTCTGTTTCTCCACGACTGACTAAACATAAGGTTTCACGGTCAATGACCAAGATTTGAGTACCTAATTCTGGTTTCCAATCAAAACATTCACTATAAGTGCTGATACCAGTTAGCACAGGAAAAATATTTAACCGTAGTGGTGGAATAAAAAATATTAGATATTGTCCAGCTAAAACAAAATCGTGGATTAATGGAACACCTGGAAGTTGAACTTCAGCTTTTTGAATAATTTTCCCAGTCAAATCACTTTTATAAATATTCAAAGTTCCATTCATCCCCGGACTGACACCAAAGTTAAAAATTTCCCCCGTTTGGTCATCAACCTTGGGATGAGCAGAATAGGTTAGTCCCTGGTTCAGACCATTTAAATTATCCAAACCGCCTGTTTCTAAAGTTTGGAGGTCAAGGGAATGAGGATGACCACCTTCCCAAAGTGCTAGAAGTCTGTCAGGTAATGGTAGAACCGAAGTATTAGCAGTATTCTTAACTGGTTTGAGCCATTGATTCCAAATTGCACCGGGTGCAGTCATGCCATAATTACCGTAAAGCAGTTTACCCGCTGCGGTTTCTTCCTCATAACCAGCAGTTTGCACATAACGATAAACTCCCCTAACACCAGCATCGGTAAAATGAACCGCCAAAATTGCCCCATCACCATCAAACCAGTGTCCCACATGAACACCACCACGTTCTAACCTTCCCGGTCCATTGCGGTAGAGTGTACCGCGTAAGCCTTCAGGGACTTGGCCGCAGAGAATGGGTAATGGAGTCAGGGGAAATTCTTTCCCTGGGTGAGCGATCGCCTGAGCCCATTTTTTATGGGTTAATGGTTGAATAGTTGTTGTCATCCTCACATACTATGGCATAACGTTAGTAGATTTAAATAATATCTAAATCTATTTATGAAATAAATTAACGACTTATAGGTGAGACTTCGTAGCTACCGGTACAAGGGGGCGAGCTAACCGCCTACTTTACCCAATTATATGGTATATCAATTTTACCAATTTACCGTGTCTGTTTTCCTCTCAGGATTGATCATCCTGACTTTGTAACTTTCTGGAGGTTTTTAAATGAAGTCTTATTTAGCAGCTGCTATTCAAATGAGTAGTGTACCCAACTTACACAAAAACTTAATAGAAGCAGAAGAACTAATTGATCTGGCGGTGCGTCGAGGTGCAGAATTAGTCGGGTTACCAGAAAACTTTTCTTTTATGGGAGAAGAGAAAGACAAACTCGCACAAGCAGACGAGATTTACCGTGAAACTACACAATTTCTCAGAAAAATGGCCCAGCGCTTCCAAGTTACCATCTTGGGCGGTAGCTTTCCCCTTCCTGTGGAAAATACCGGCAAGGTATATAACACTACAGTCCTGATAGACCCTAGCGGTGAAGAACTCTTACGCTACTATAAAGTACATTTATTTGATGTTAATGTCCCCGATGGTAATACCTATAGAGAATCTAGCACCGTTGTAGCTGGTCAGGAACTACCCTCAGTATATTTCTCGGAAAAACTCGGTAATATAGGACTTTCTGTTTGCTACGATGTCCGTTTTCCCGAATTGTACCGACATCTGTCAGATAAGGGAGCCGATGTGATGTTTGTACCTGCTGCTTTCACTGCTTTTACAGGTAAAGACCACTGGCAAGTATTATTACAAGCAAGAGCCATTGAAAATACTGCCTACGTGATTGCACCGGCTCAAACTGGCAATAACTACGGCCGTCGCTACACCCACGGACACGCTGTGATTATCGACCCCTGGGGAGTGATTTTAGCAGATGCTGGTGAACAACCAGGAATTGCCATGGCCGAAATTAAGCCCTCCCGCTTGGAACAAGTCCGCCGTCAAATGCCTTCCCTAGAACACCGGATATTTAGTTAAATGAATGTAATTTGGGTTGTTGATGGATTTTCCCCACCTACAACCCAACTTTATAGTTGACTTCACCGAGATATCACCGTCTAAGGATCGCTATTAAGCAGCACTTCACTGTTACTGTTGAGTTTAAGAAAACTATCAAAGGCATACCAAGCCAACACATACCAAGGAATAATTTCCAGTTCTAAACCTTTAACCATAACTTGTCTAATAGCCAGAATACTCAGTCCGAGGGGAAACAGAAAGCGCAAATCAACCTCGCCACCAGTGGCGCGCTCAAACCGGTTATTTAAGTTAATAATTGTGCTTTTCATATCTTCTGCTGCTTCCGAGTTCCCCTCGGTAACATCAGCAAAAGTTACTCCTAAATCTAGTAGTGTAGTTAGCACATTTTCTAAAGCCGCATTTTTGCCATCATGGTTGATGATTATACTACCTGAATTAATATTAGTCCTGACCTGAGTCACATGAGGCTGTGCCTGCAACACATTAGCAATACGTTGCATTTCTCGAGGATGACGATGAACAGGAGAAATTCTCAACCGTAGTCTTCCGTGAGTTTCACTAATGATTTTAGTGGATATAGGTTGATGTGTGGTTTTGAAACTTGCCTGTTGCAAAATTTTGATAATCTTGGTAAGATTACTATAACTATTTGTCAACACACAGTAGCCCTCCTGGATTATAGTTATTTCTGGTTGTAGTCAGGACTTTAATCCCCTCATCACCAACGCCAGAAGAGTCTGATAGCCAATTCCTCCGTTGCTCCTATTGATTTTGAGGACTGAAGTCCTGTGTAATACAAACTACGCCCAGAAAAAGAACCTTTACTTGCTGATTTATACGCCATGTTCTGCTGTGTTCTCAGCAGATGCTTCAAATACGGGTGTTTCTCTCTCCTCGGCAATTTCAGCCTTAGCCTCGGCTATAATGTCTTCCCAAGTTTCGCCCATTTCTGCAAATGCGCCGCGGCTTTTTTCGTAGGCGACAATTCCACCTTTGACTAGTGACTTGAGTATGGGTTTACCAATTCCTGCTACAACGGGAATGAGCACAGGTGCCAAGATTACCGCCCCTATACCGGCTATAATTCCAGGAGTGCCAGCCTCTTCAACAAAGTTAATAATTTTAGGTGCCATAATTTAATTAACTCTCGTAGATGATAGGTAAGCCTTTTAGCTTAATCTGGGTGGGATTGGGATCTCATCTTGCTGATGGTAGAGTTTGATTTGTCGCAAGTTTGACGAGAGGACGTAAAGTATTGTTAATGAGGATATTAAAAAGATTTACCTAAATCAAGTCTATCAGTAATCTCAAGTATAACCCTTAGCCGCACTATCCCATCTCTACCTTGAGAGATATCTTAGATGTGGTAAAAAATCTCACTTTTTGGGGATATGAAATCCAGATTCATCTCTAGTTGATGATGTCCGCTCGATTAATTAACATTTTTTGGTATTTCTCCTCAGTAATAATATTGAGTAAATTCTCAATGCGGTCAATAAACAACACACCATCGAGATGATCATACTCATGTTGAAAAATCCGCGCCACAAAATCAGTTAATTCTTGCTTTTGTAACTTGCCATTGCGGTCAGTATATGATACTTCAATTGCTTGGTATCGTGGTACTAACCCTCGAAGACCAGGAACACTTAAACAACCTTCCCAACCTGGAATCATTTCGGCAGAGTGAGCAATTATGCTCGGGTTAATCATGGCGGTAGGCTCCATAAACGGAGCGTGGGGATACCTGAGATTAGGGCGGGAAGCTACTATAAATAAACGATAGGATGCGGATACTTGAGGCGCTGCAATTCCCACCCCATTAGCCTGGCTAACTGTGACAGTCAAGTCGTCAATGAGCTTTTGAATACTTTCATCTTGAGTATTTTCAACCCAAGTGGCTGGTTGGCGGAGTATGGGATCCCCTAGTTGAAGAATTTGTATTAGTTCAGACATAAGCAAGAATTTAACCTTGTCTTCTAGCTGGTAAAGGTGCTGGACTAACTTCTATGACTATCAGCTGTCCATTGCGTTCTACCTGTATTGCTATAGGAATACCAATTCGGCTATTTTGTACCAGATTTTGTACTTCTTCAATTTTAGTCACAGGTTGGTTATTAATGCTTTGAATTAAATCACCAGATCTGAGTCCTCCCACAGATGCCGGCGATCGCGGTACAATATCAACTAATAAAACACCCTGATCTGCTCTCAAATTCAAGCCATTGCGTGGGTCTCTATTGATACTGGCTTTAATCTCCGGTGTCAAAGTCACCATTTGAATACCTAAATAAGGATGATCCACCCTACCTTTAGCGATTAATTCCTGAGAAATTCTCTCTACTGTATTAATGGGAATAGCAAACCCTAACCCTTGAGCGCCGCGAATAATTGCCGTATTCATACCAATTACCTCCCCGCGGGAATTGAGTAATGGCCCACCAGAGTTACCCGGGTTAATAGCTGCATCAGTTTGGATATAGTCAACCCGCTTATCGCTGGCTCCAATATCACTACTAGAACGCCCGATAGCGCTAAGTATACCAGAGGTAACAGTATTATTTAACCCTAAAGGATTACCAATAGCAATCACAGCTTCTCCTGGGTTTAAGGTATCAGAGTTACCTAGAGGTAAGACTGGCAGATTATTAGCCTCAATTTTGATCACCGCCACATCTGTAACCGGATCTTCCCCGAGCACCTTCCCATCAAAAGTCCTACCATCCTTGAGGGTGACAGTTACAGAATCCGCTCCATCTACAACATGGGAATTGGTGAGAATTTTACCAGAGGAATTAATAATAAATCCAGAGCCGCTACCCCGCTCTACTCGTTGTTGTGAATTGCCAAACCGGCGTAAAAATGGATCCCTGGGTACACCACGAGACTGTACTATTCTAGAGGCATCAATCCGCACTACGCCATCTCCCACTTTTTGTACAACTGCGACAACGAAGTGAGGATTTTCACCCGCTGAGGAAGTAATTACCGGGGTAGTCACAGCCGGACTGCGATTATTTGTGCTTTGGGTCTCAACCTGAGACAGAGGATCATTTCTGTCACCATCAAGGGTTTTAGAGGCTGGAAAAGAGCAGCCACCCAGTGAAACTACTGCTACCCCAGTCATTAGGATTAACTGAAGTATACAGCTTGATTCTCTCCTGTAGGCACCAACCCAGGTATCAATAATAGCTTGAACTTTCATCGTCATTGTCTTTGTTTCTCCGTTTTAGTCAGTGGGTGGTAGGATATTGCCTACTGGGTATGTCCTGTCAATGATGGCGAATCAAAAGTTCAGCCGTCTAGAACTGATCAATACTAAATTAGTGCTTTCTGACCATTAGTAGCAAAGGTGGTAAATAATGGCGATTCCCATTGACAGTCTCTGGACTCAGGTATTACAGCGCTTACAGCTAGAATTATCCCGTCCTACCTTTGAGACTTGGATAAAAACTGCTCACGCGGCGGGATTAGAAAATAACTGCTTGGTAATCATTACTCCTAATCCCTTTGCTCGTAATTGGTTACAAAAATATTACATCAACACCATTGCTAATGTAGTCGAAGATATTTTGGGTCATCAGGTGGATATATACATTACGGAGGCTCAGGGTAATGAAGTCACTGACGGGGAACAAGCAAAATTTACTCGGGAATTACTGACTCAAAGCCAGACTTATGAAAATGTTCCGCCAAAAATGCAACCCACTACAGACTTAAATTCTAAATATGTATTTTCCCGATTTGTGGTTGGTGCTAATAATCGCATGGCTCACGCTGCTGCTTTGGCTGTGGCGGAATCCCCTGGAAAAGAGTTTAACCCCTTATTTCTATGCGGTGGTGTGGGGTTGGGTAAAACTCACCTGATGCAGGCTATTGGTCATTATCGATATCGCATTTCTCCAGGTTCTAAAATCTTTTATGTTTCCACAGAGCAATTTACTAACGACTTAATTACAGCCATCCGTAATGATAGTATGCAGAGTTTCCGGGAACATTATCGGGCTGCCGATGTGTTGTTAGTGGATGATATTCAGTTTCTTGAGGGTAAGGAGTATACCCAAGAAGAATTTTTTCATACTTTCAATACCTTACATGAGACGGGGAAGCAAGTTGTGATTGCTTCCGACCGCCCTCCTCATCAAATCCCTCAGCTACAAGAGCGTCTGTGTTCCCGGTTTTCTATGGGTTTAATTGCTGATGTGCAAACTCCAGATTTAGAAACTAGGATGGCCATTCTCCAGAAAAAGGCTGAATACGAAAATATTCCCCTTTCCAGGGATGTCATTGAGTATATCGCCTCCCATTATACTTCTAATATTCGTGAGTTGGAAGGCGCTTTAATTCGGGCCCTGGCTTATATTTCTATTTCTGGTTTACCTATGACCGTGGAGAATATCACACCAGTTTTAGAACGACAAAGGGAGAACCTCGCCGCTACCCCAGAGGGCATATTATCAGTGATTGCTGATACTTTTGGTATATCCATTGAAGACCTTAAAAGTAACTCCCGGCGACGAGAAATTAGTTGGGCGCGTCAAATCGGGATGTATCTGATGCGCCAACACACTGGATTGAGTTTACCGAGAATTGGTGAAGAATTTGGTGGTAAAGACCATACAACGGTGATTTATAGTTGTGATAAAATTGCCCAACTGCGAGAAAGCGATCGCACCCTAGCAGCAACCTTGGGTCAATTGAGCGATCGCATCAACATGAATAGCAGAAAACAGCAAAAATAAAGCCCGGAGTCATCACGATTTAACTCTTAGCCAAAATCCTCTGTCCGGCAAAAAATTGTTTTCCACAACCATTACTGCCATAATTGTTCAGCCGCTTACAAAAAATATTAATGAAAGTATAAGAACTGATTAAAATTAAATTGACTTGCGCAAAAACTTCAGTCAGGTATAATTACCCTGTGGAAAACCCTCCTGGTTTTTCCACAAGTTTTCCACAGATACTAAGCTACAAAACCATTATTTCAAATAGCCTCTTAGGGAGTTTTCCACAATTTCCACAATTCATATCAATATTTATGATTTGATGATAAAAATAAACAACCCACAAACACAATCAATCGCGTCTCTACCTACTTCCATCCAGAGCAACCCTGCTTGACAGACGCTCTGATTTCCCACTTACGGAATATTTTTATGAAATTAGTTTGCACCCAAAGCGATCTTAGTACCAACCTCTCACTTGTCAGCCGTGCAGTACCCTCGCGCCCAACTCATCCAGTATTAGCCAATATCTTACTCCAAGCAGATGCTCAAACTAACCAAGTCAGTTTAACCGCCTTTGACCTGAGTTTGGGTATCCGTACCAGTTTTAATGCTGAGGTATTGGAAGGAGGAGCCATCGCCCTACCAGCTAAACTACTTGTAGACATCACCTCACGCCTTCCAGAAGGAGAAGTGACCCTAGATGATCAATCAGCCGTAGAATCGGAAACAGCTACCGGAGAAGGTTTAAGTGTCACCCTCACCCCCAAGAGTGGACATTTTCAAGTCCGAGCTATGGGAGCTGAAGAATTCCCCGAACTACCAATTATTGACAACGCTGACCCCATTCAAATTACTACCGCGTCCTTAATTGAAGGATTAAGAGGCTCATTATTTGCTACCAGTAGCGATGAAACTAAGCAAGTATTGACAGGCGTCCATTTAACAGTTAAAGAAGATAGCCTAGAATTTGCTGCTACCGATGGACATCGCCTAGCAGTGGTGGAAACTACTAACGAGCGTCCCCTAGGTGATAATCATCAGCTAGAGGTGACAGTTCCAGCTAGAGCCTTACGGGAACTACAACGGATGTTAGCTCATAATGCTGTGTCCGATGATGCGATCGCCCTATACTTAGATCAAGGTCAAGTTGTATTTGCTTGGCAAAATCAACGCTTAACCAGTCGCACCCTAGATGGTCAATATCCCGCATATCGTCAACTAATTCCCCGCCAATTTGAGCGTCAATTGACCATCGAGCGTAAACAATTAGTTAGCACCTTAGAGCGCATTGCCGTACTCGCAGACCAAAAAAATAATATTGTCAAAGTTAGCATTAACAGCACTACCCAGGAAATTACCCTATCCTGCGAAGCCCAAGATGTGGGTAGCGGTAGAGAGTCAATACCCGCACAAATATCCGGGGAAGATTTAGAAATTGCTTTTAACATTAGATACTTAATGGAAGGGTTAAAAGAATTACCATCTTCAGAAGTTCAAGTACACCTCAATCAAGCTCTCACCCCAGTAATTTTTACACCCCTAGGAAGTTTAAAAATGACATACCTAGCCATGCCTGTACAACTGAGAAGTTAGCAATAAAAACTGGTTTTGATAAATTCTGGTCTCAAACCTAAATAATTATCAAGTCAAAAGTAGAGAGTTTTAACTGATTTTCTCTCTGCTTTTGCTTTGTAATTAAAATTACACCTTTACATTATCAGTAAAGCGAATTTTGAGATAGTCATCTTCCATCTTCGCCCCTCCTGGTTGTAAAGCTGCCAAGGCTTGGGGCAATACTAAATTACGTCTGTGATTACCGATAGTAATATTTAATTCATCTCCAGTTTTACTGAGTTGAATTTGGCTTTTAGGGATACCAGGTAAATAAAGTTCCAAACTATATTGGTTTTGCTCTTGCACAACCTTAATAGTTGTTTCTTTGTAATATACCTGAGTGGGGTCTTCATCCTTGTAGAGAGTTTCTTTCAACCGTTCTAAAGCTGCTAGTCCGCACATCTCCTCAGAAAATAGCGGCACCTCTTTAACAGGTAGAGGCAGAAAATTATCATGTATTTCCCGGCGATATTCCTCCTGGTTTTCTTTCCAACGTTGGAAAAACGGATCTTGCACTTCCTGGGGAATAATGCGATTAGCTATGACTAAATCTGTAGCCACATTATATAAACTCAGATAAGCATGGGCGCGCAGAGATTCTTTAATCACCATTTTTTCGGGATTAGTTACCAGGCGCACGGAGGTTTGAGTATTATCAGTTAAGACCTTTTCCAGCGCTTCAATTTGCTCATAAAATTCATAAGGTGCATCCATCACCTCTTTATCTGGGAGAGAAAAACCCGCAATGGGTCTAAACAAAGGTTCCACCAGAGGTCGCAGCGCCACGGAGATATTTTGAAATGGCTTGTAAAACCGGCGCATATACCAGCCGCCGACCTCAGGTAAACTCAGCAGACGTAATGCGGTACCAGTGGGGGCTGAGTCGATAATCAAAACATCAAAGTCCCCTTCGTCGTAGTGGCGCTTCATCCTGACTAAGCCAAAAATCTCATCCATACCCGGTAAGATGGCTAATTCTTCGGCTTGAACCCCTTCTAAACCCCTAGCTTGTAACACTTGGGTGATGTAACGCTTCACCGCACCCCAATTTCCTTCTAGTTCTTGCAGCGCGTCCAGTTCTGCACCCCACAAATTCGAGCGAATTTCTCGCGGTGCGTGTCCCATTTCTAAATCGAAACTGTCTGCTAAGGAGTGGGCGGGGTCTGTACTCAAAACTAGTGTGCGATAGCCTAGTTCTGCACAACGGAGTCCAGTGGCCGCAGCAACGGAGGTTTTACCTACGCCGCCTTTGCCTGTCATCAAAATTACGCGCATGGATGATTACGTCCTGTTCAGGATTTTTACATTTATTTACATTATCAACTGTTTCGAGAAAATAAATGCTTTCATCGGCTTTGTTTCCCTAACCTTTGACGGCAGGAGATAGGTAAAAATGCTGTTTAATTACATCTATGGGTGAACAGTGCCAATAATCAATGTGGGAAATAATCAGGTTAGCAGAGTTTAGTGTTAATTCACTCCAGCCCGAGATATAAATTCGCGGTTTCCACGGCACTGGTGTATTCCAGCTGAGTGTCCACTCCGTTTTTATGGTGTCTCCTAAAGGTTGAATCTTGTGTACTTCCATATGGGGATTAATAAACCATTTCTGGATGAATTTAATCATCTGCTCATAGCGTTTAACTCCCCGAAATTTAGTTAATGGATCTTGAAAATAAACGTTTTCGGCGTAAATGCTATATGTCTGATTCTGGGGAAATCTTTGATAGTCTTGTTTGAGAATTTCAATTATATCCATGAAGTTCAGCTCTATCAAGGCTTTTCTATTCAGGTTTAATCTGCTATATAAATCCTAGACAAGTCTAGACATTTATTTCTTACTTCAATGGGAGCATGGGAGCGGTTATCCCTCAGTAAGCTTTCAAGGTTTAGCCAACCTCGATAAGTTAATTGCTGCGTTTAAATCCCTGTCCATTG
>NZ_JANQDG010000143.1:0-1850 GCF_029891665.1 Anabaenopsis sp. FSS-46
CGATTACAGATTACAGGTACACCCCAAAATGACACCATTGACAGGGGAGGCTATGAGTCAATCAGTGTAGACGGTGGGGAAGGCATTGACACCATCAACTATGTTGACCTTGGCAGCTTCACCACGGACTTAGTGGTAGACAATAGTGGTGGTGGCACATTCACATCTTCTAACGGAACAGTAGTTAAGAACGTAGAAAGATTTGCTAACCTTATCACCGGTACAGGTAACGACACTATCACCTTTACAGGTCGTTTTAATGAAACCATCAATACAGGGGATGGCGACGACACCATTAATGGGGCATTGGGTATAGATCGTATTGATGGAGGAGAAGGCGATGACTTACTGATTATCGACTATTCCAGCAACAGCTATGGGGGAGACACCACATACCCAGCCGGGATTAGTAGTGGTATTTATTTATTAAATGGTGCTTGGGAGGGAAATTTATCGGCTTACATAAATAATACTGGTGCATATGACTATGTAAGCTTCAGTAATATAGACCGATTCCAGATTACAGGTACATCCGCCAGTGATGATATTAAAACGGGGGGAGGGGATGACGTTATTACTGGGGTTAATCCCAATAGTAGCACTCCTGGACTTGGGGAAATTGACATCTTAACAGGTGGAGCCGGTGCGGATAAGTTCATTCTCGGTGAATTGGATTGGATTGGATACGATGATAGTAACGGTTTAACTAGTGGAGATGCTGATTATGCCTTAATAGTCGATTTTGATCCTACGGAGGGAGATGTTATTCAACTGCGGGGGACAAGCAGTGATTACTTACTAAAACTTGAGGGTGCAGATACTCAAATTCTCATCGATAAACCCGGAACAGAACCTGATGAAGTAATTGCTGTTCTACAAAATATCACTGCTTTATCTTTAAATAATAGCTACTTTAAGTATATCAGTGAAAATCTACCCCTAACCCTCGCCATCGCCCCCACCTCCGCCATACAATCAGAAGGAAACAGCGGTAATACCTCCTTTACCTTCACAGTTACTCGCACAGGGGATACAGGTATCAGTACTGCTAACTGGGCGGTTACCGGTACAGGAACCAACCCCGCGAACGCAGCCGACTTTGGCGGAAACCTTCCCACAGGTACAGTCACCTTTGCTGCGGGGGAAACATCTCAAATAATTACAGTCAGTGTCAGTGGTGATACGGTAGTAGAACCAGAGGAAACCTTTACCGTTAGCCTATCTAACCCCAGTAACGCTACCATTACAACTGCCACTGCTACCGGGACAATTATTAATGATGACTTGTTAGCAAATCCCGGTCAACTGGCGATCGCTCCTCAAAGTAGTAAGGTTACACCCGCATGGGGAGAGATCACCTTAAAATATCGTGTTAATAACTTTAACGATACGCAGATATCTGTAGGATTGTCAATTTACTTTGACAGTTCAGAACTGAATATTAATACAACAGATATTAATGTTTCCAGTTCTGTGGGGACTATAGTCGGGGATAAAATTATCATTGATGACACGGAAAATGGTGATAATGACCCTAACACTGATAAGGAATTGACGTTTATTATCAGCCCTCTTCAATCCACCGACAGTGATAGCGTCTTTGTAAATATTCCCTTTACCACCACTGCTGGGTTTGATGGAGAAACTAAAGTTAACTTTGCTGGTAGCAGTAGTAACCCGAATATAGATGTATTAGCAGTACCTTCTGTCACAGTCAGTGGACTTGCTGCGGATATTGATGGTAACGGTAGAGTGACTGGTGCTGATTTATTGTTCATTGACCAATATCTGCTGTTACGCAATAATCCTAACGTTAATGCGATTCTGCAAAGTTCCTTTAATCTGTTTAG
>NZ_JANQDG010000144.1:0-10955 GCF_029891665.1 Anabaenopsis sp. FSS-46
TGAGTTTGATCATCGGAAATGGTGAATTGCCCATTCAAATCTTGTTGAGGGTCGTAGGGAGAAAAAAGGTAGTTGTTGGCTTGATTGTTGATGTTAACCCTGACGCTGTTGGTGTTCTCATAGATTTTCAGATTCCGGAACTGACTATTAGCATCAGGATTTAGTACATCGTGGTCATTGGCAAAGGTGAGATAGTTAAAGTTACCCGTAAAGTAATTTCCTACGCTAACTTGGTAACTCTTCCAACCGTCACTTGTGCTGTAGTTGTTATAGTTTTGTAATCCCCAATTTTGAGTACCACTGAGTTTGAATGTTGTTTGTGGACTAATTACATTATCTGTGTCAAAGCCAATGGCATGAATTTCTCCAGCGCTAGTGCTTCGGAATTCAAATTCTAGGATGGTGTCTTTGGTAATGGTGTAATTGTTTATGTCTAGTTTTTTCCAGGTGTTACCGAATAGGTCTAATTGAGTTTGATCATCGGAAATGGTGAATTCCCCATTCAAATCTTGTTGAGGGTCGTAGGCGGAAACGAAATAATCACCTACACTACCTTTGATGTCTAAAATAACGCTGGTGTGTACATCATCATTTTGGATGGTTCCTGTAGCGGTGGTCGTGGTAATAATTGCGCTGTTGCTAGGGTTGGATAGCTTAACGATAAAGGTTTCATCTGCTTCTACAGTAGTGTCACCAGTGACGTAAACGGTAATTAGTCGAGATGTGTCTTCTGGGTTAAAGGTGACTCTACCTGTTGGTAATGTTCCCCCAAAGTCATCTGCGTTGGCGGGGTTAGTTCCTGTACCTGTCACAGCCCAGCTGACAGCATTTGTATTTGTGGTGTTACCAAAACGAGTGATGGTGAAGGTGAGGGCTTTGGTGTCTGTGTTCCCTTCGGTTTGGCTGGCGTTGGTTGCGGCTATGGCTAGGCTGACGTCATCATCTAAATCATTAGTAATATCGATATTAAAGGATTTAACATGGCTCCCCCCTCGTTGATCATCAGATTTGATTTCAATGGTATAACTGGAGCGAGTTTCAAAATCAAAGCTTTGATTGGCGAGTAGCTGATTGCCATTGATAGTAAATGCACTATTTGGATTCTGTAATAAAGTATAAGTATGGATATCATTAGTATCCACATCTACACTGCTGATGGTAGCGATCGCTGTCCCTACTGGTTGATTTTCCTGTATGGAAGTGTGACTGAGCAGGATATCGGTGGGCTTTTGATTGGTGCTGGTTTGATTGAGTTGTAGGTTACGGATCTGGGTATCACCTTTGTTG
Organism: Anabaenopsis sp. FSS-46; assembly: GCF_029891665.1. Classification (NCBI taxonomy): domain Bacteria; kingdom Bacillati; phylum Cyanobacteriota; class Cyanophyceae; order Nostocales; family Nodulariaceae; genus Anabaenopsis; species Anabaenopsis sp. FSS-46. Next base: position 1,288 of record NZ_JANQDG010000144.1, read on the forward strand.
TTGGCATCGTCATCACCAACAAGCAGAAGATAGTTAATAATGCCACTGCCGTATTCGCTCAGATTAATATTAAAAGTTTGCCAGTTGCCAGCACCCGTGTAGTCAAAATCATTAATGCCGTATTGGACGTTGAAGCCATAGACATTGATCACGTTGGCGGGGTTAATCTTGGTAGTGGGTAAGTTTTCCTTCGCCCAAGCCACGCCTTGAATTTCCCCCATAGCACTGCTCTTAAAGTCAAAACTCAGTGTGGTATCTGTACTGATGATGTAACCATCTGTATAACCGTAGTCCTTCAGAGCGATCGCTTTCCAAGTGTTGCCATCCAGGTCAAAAGTATTACCTTCATAAAGAGTAAAGTTACCGTTGACATCTTGGTTACCAAAAGAAGCTATTTCATTACTGGTATAGTTGACCAAGTTGCCATTGATATTGATGTTGACATTATCTGTTGGGTTGCGTGGTTCGGCAAGGATGTTAACCGTTACCGTAGCTGGTTCACTAATTAAGTCAGTAACTGAACTACCATCTTTAATGGTGTAAGTAAAGGTATCAGTAATAGTGACATCCGGAGCAACATAGTAGAGTTGATCATCTGTAGGCTCATTAGGTGTACCACCATTGAAAATACTGATGATTCCCCCCTTAGAAGTAGTGATGCTAGGAGTGAGGTAGGGGTCATATTCTTGACCATCCACATAGAGGCGGTGCAGCCTAATGGGTTGTCGATAATTGTCCGGGTCGGAGTCATTGCCTAAAACATCAATGGTGATGATATCCAAGGCTGTAACGGATTTTTCATCATTTTGCGCTATTGGTTTTTGAATAGCAGGTTCATTGTCTACTATATTGACCACTGCATTAACCAAGCTTCCCAACACTGCTCCCCCGGTGGCATTGCTGAGAGTCAGGTTAAAACTTTCCGGCTCTTGACTAAAACCACCTTCAGGTATGGTGTCATCATTGATGGCGATTGCAACGGTTTTACTGGTTTCACCGTTGGCAAACTTCAAATCAAACACAGTGCTGTTGTAGTCTTCGGGAGACGTAGCCGTACCATTGCCAGTAAACAGTCGAACCCCCACATCACCAAGGGAACTACCTTGACGAACAACTGTAACACTTAAGGTTCCTGCCCCTTCATTGACAGTATATGCTGAATTGTCAAGGCTAAATATACCGTTGGGGAGGTCAACCACTGTGAGGTCAAAAGAATCACTGACGGTATTATCACCATCTGTGGCGGTGATAGTGATGGCTGTTGTACCAACATGATTATTACCGGGAATGCCGCTTAAAGTTTGGGTATTGGCGTCAAAGTTCAACCAACCCGGGCGGGAAATGGCGAAGTTAAGCACATCACCATTGGGATCACTAAAGTAGTCGCCCACCTTCAGGCTAAAGGTGTCGCCTTCGTTAATGATTTGGTCGGGTATGGGAGAATCCACCACAGGGGCAGTGTTGGCTACTGTGACTCTGAAGGTATCCTGTACCATTTTTCCGTGAGAGATAGCCAGTACAGTGATATCTGCGTTGCCTGATAGGGAGTCATGGTAATCCAGGGTGAGGGTATTACCCTGAATATTGGCATTCACCAGAGTGGCATTGGTGTTACCAAACAAAGCTTTAATGATTAAGTTGTCGTCATTATCGATATCGCTGAAGACGTTGGTTAAGTCGATGACCTGATTAGGGGCATTAATTGGCACGTAAACATCAGGTAGAGGATTACTGACAAAAGGTGCATCATCAATAACGTCACTGTTGGAGGATTTGACGTAAACAGCAAAAGATTCACTAACTGTTTTACCGTTAGATTCAGCATTTAACACAATTTCTGCCGTGCCGAATTGGTCAGCAGCATAATCTAATGTTAAGGTGCGATTACTTAACTCAACGCTGTCAAACAAAACAGGATTACTATTACTCAGCACGGAGATAGTAATTAAATTATCGTCATTGTCAACATCAGTGAAGACATTGCTCAGGTCAATGACACTATTATTGGCGTTGATGTTAACAATTTCTGCCGGGATGTGGTTAGCTACAATGGGGGGCTGGTCAAAGAGAGGAACACTGACATTGATAGTTACTGTAGCTAAGTCAAAATCACCATTACTGTCGTAGGTTTTGTAGGTAAAGCTATCTGCGCCGAAAAAGCCAGGGTTGGGAGTGTAGGTAAAGGAGCCATCTAGGTTGATATTGACGTTACCGAATTGGGCGTTAGTATGCCTTTGTGCGGTCAGAATATCGTTATTGGGGTGGCTGTCGTTGGCTAATAGTCCTTGGTTAGCACTGATAGCCAGGATTTCATTTTGATATCCGCCATAGGCATCATCCTTGGCATCAGGGAACGTGGTACTACTGACCACCAGAGTAAGGTTATTATTATTAAATACTGGATTGAATCGCAGTCCGCCACCAATGATTAAGCCGCTAAAGTCTAGTTCAGTATCCCCAGTATAATCTGCATAATTAATGATGGTGAAGCTGTCACCAAGGACGGGGATAAAATCATCAAGCAGGCTAATGTGAATCGTGCCATCAAACTTAGCAGTGCCACTGATATCAATAGCGTCAAATTCAGTACCTCTATCTTCTCCGCCAATTTGGATATGGATTTGAGCATCATCAGTTTCAGTGTAGTTGCCGAGAATGGTGATTTTACCGTATTCAGCACCCAAATTACCACTGACGAAGGGGTTGAGTAATCCCGCACTTAATATATTGCTGTTGATGGTGCCATAACCGCCAATTTGTCCAGCTTGGATATTTATTTCTGCAGTGGAGTTGAGGCGACCATTGTGAAGAACGATTTCCCCTGCGGTTTGGTCAAAGTCACTCCTAAAGTGGGCAATACCGCCTTTAATGTTGACAGAGCCTGTATTGAGGAAGTCGTTATAAATGTAGAGGTTTCCTTCTTCAGTGTCGATGATGCCATTGTTGTAAAGGTCAACGTAAATGTTGGAATTTAATGAGCCTGTTTTTCGTAAAGTACCACGGTTGTCAAACCTGCCTTCTGTTGCACCTCCATCTGTAGAGTTTTGCCTAATATTCCCGGCTTGGAAGTTGTAGGTGGCGTCGGCTTGGTTGATGATTTGGCTATGATTATTCAGGTACAGGTCGCCGTAGTATCTGTTGCCCCACCGGTCCACATAGGTGTCGTTGTGAGTGACTACTCCCTGATTTTGCAATGTGCCTGTGATGTATTTTGTGCCGGAGCCAATGGATAGGTTGCCATCAAAGCTGGTTTTATTATCTATGACCAGGGTGCCAGTACTCCAACTACCATCACCTAAGCTCAAAGTACTATTGGCGTTGACTAAAAATTCCCCCGCGCTGGCTGTTAACACATATTTTTCAATGGCTAAATTACCTTGGTAATTCAGTTTTCCTCCATTGAATGTAACTGTCAAGTCATCACTGATGCTGGTTTGGTTAACATCAAAGTTGAGTTGTCCTTGGTTGAGAGTTACACTGCCTCTACCAGTAATTTTACTTTCAGTAGTAAAGTCAAATGTTCCTCCAAGGGTTAATGCTGCATCTATGTCTACATAAATAGTGCCTTGGTTTGTTCCTCCCCCGGTGAGGGATGCACTGCCACTTTCTATTTTTATCTGGTGATGATTGCTGATGTTTCCTGTGACTGCTAGGCTGCCGGCATTAATTGTGACCGTGCCTGTGTTTTGGAAATCATTGGTTAAGCTGAGGGTTCCGGCTTCTAGGTTAATTGTGCCGGAGTTATCCAGTTTTACATGTATCCCTGCTTCCAGGGTGCTGGTTTTGGTTAATGTGCCTTGGTTGTCAAATTTGGCTGGGGCTCCTTGATAGTCGGCTGGGGTGTTTTGCCTAATATTCCCGGCTTGGAAGTTGTAGGTGGCGTCGGCTTGGTTGATGATTTGGCTATGATTATTCAGGTAGAGGTCGCCGTAGTATCTGTTGCCCCACCGGTCCACATAGGTGTCGTTGTGAGTGACTACTCCCTGATTTTGCAATGTGCCTGTGATGTATTTTGTGCCGGAGCCAATGGATAGGTTGCCATTGTTACTAAATCCATCGGTAACAATAATTGTCCCGGAATTCCATTGGAAGTTCTCGAACTGGGATAAGGTTTTAATTGTAGTATTTGTAGTTAGAGTTACAGTTATGTCACTGTCACTTTCATCAATCACTACATCATCCCCGGCAACTGGCAAAACATTCCCTAACCAGATACTGGCATCACTATAGTTGCCACTAGAAACGATCTTGCGGGTAGCCATCAATCATTCTCCTATCCTTATGTGTATATATATAGTTATCCTATTTGAGTTGACAAATTATCAGTGAGGAAAGGGAACACACCGGACACCGGAACACCGGAACAGAAATTGTTCATGAATCATTGAGAATTACTATATCAATACCATATAGGAAGCTCAAAGACAAATTTCGCAGGCTTAATAATTTCAATTAACTATGATTAATTTGATAATTATAAGCTATTCTTAACTATAGACTGGCAGGCAGTTTTTACGTTTAACATTTGACTGGCAAGAGGTGTGACCATCAACAGCCATTAACTAGGGAATAAATTAAGCGTCTAATAGCGAAAGTCCACTAAAAGTGGGCTGGTAAGTTACATATAATACTCTAGGCAATGATTGTTAAAAATATTTATAATGTTATATTTAACACCCAGTCGGATAAATCCGACTCTAGCCACTAGACAGGGGTTTTTAACACCTGACTGCTGTGGGTTTTGACTGCTGGTGTTGACTCTGCTGGTCAATATCCCCGACTTCTACCAAAATTTATCACTACCTGACAAGATCATAGTCAGAAGTCGGGGATATGAGTAACGGTCAACCGTCAACCCTCAAAAGATATCTATAATTACGGTGCTCAACTGAGTTAAATATGCTTGTATCTGGGTTAAATCCCTGGTTGCGTCAGGAGCGATCGCACCTTCAATTAATTTCTCACCGGGGAAAGCAGTCAGACCAAACAGATGGCGCACTGTCATAATCCCATCGGAAAGTGCATTGATTTGACCATCCCCATCAATATCTAAGTATTGGTTATCTACCCCTTGTTGTAAGTAGGCTTGAATTTCTGCTAGGTTGCGGGTAGCGTTAGGGGCGATCGCACCTTCAATTAATTTCTCACCGGGGAAAGCAGTAGGACCAAACAGATAACGCACTATCATAATCCCATCGGAAAGGGCATTGATTTGACCATTCCCATCAATATCTAGATTCCATGCTTGCTTACCTACAAAAATCGGGTCTGCTTCTAGGCTATAACCAGGGGCTAAATTATCGTAAGTCACATTAAGTTGAGTTCCGGCAAAGTTCCCACTGGTGGTAAAGTTAAAGTCTCCTAACTTTAACGGTAGGGTTTGGTTAGGCCAGTTACCTTCAGAGTCAGCATAACCAAATTGGATAAACTTGTCAGTATTCGGGTTATTGTCAAAGTCCCCACTATCAGCTAGGTTGTCTAAGTTGACAAATAGATCCTTATCAAAGAGGTTTTCTACATCTTGGAAGGTTAGTTCATTAGAGTTATAATGCAGCCGTAAACTAATACCAGTGACGGTATTATCACTTGTGGAGGTGTTGTAGAATAAGGGAATAGATACATTACCACCAGGGCTAACAGTTAAATTGTCTAATGATGTGATTTGTTGGCGATCGCCCTCCGCCGGTGGTGTATCATCATTGATAATAGTTCCCGTAGCTGTAGTAGTAGTAATAGTAGCGTTGCTAGGGTTAGAGAGGGTAACGGTAAAGGTTTCGTCTGCTTCTACTTCCGTATCACCTTGTACATTTACCGTAATTACTTGAGATGTAACTCCTGCTGCAAAGCTGGCTGTACCTGATGGGAATACTCCACCTGCAAAGTCTGCGGCGTTAGCAGGGTTTTCACCTGTACCTGTAACCGCCCAGTTAACTGTGCTGGTAACATTGGTGTCTCCTGTGCGGGTGACTGTGAAGGTAAAGGGGGTGAGTCCTTCGTTCCCTTCTGGTTGTAAGGCGTTGGTGGGGGCGATCGCTAGAGTTACGCTTTGAGAATTGGGTAACACTGTGACAGAAAATTCATATTCTACAAACTCACCAAACAAGTTAGTCCCACGAAGGGAAATATCTGCTTTCCCAGTTTGCTCTGGAAGATAATCGAGTAAAAGTTGCTGTCCGTTAATGTTAGCAGTGACTAAATCGGGTCGGGAGTTGCTAACTATGGTATACTCTATTTCTTCTTCTTGTAGAATTGTAATGTTACTATAACGGATAAAATTATCGTCCCTGTTAATCTCAGGTTGTGCTGGGTCATCTACAATGAGAGGAAGATCACTCCAGGCAGGGTGAATTCCACTAGCGTTATAAACTGGCACTGCTGCGATCGCATCAATTGTATTTAAGTCATTGCTAGAAGAGACTTGACCAAAGACTGTAAAACCACCATTTTGATTGTTAAGATTACTGGAATTATCCTCTAAGTTGAAAAACCATTGACTGGTGGCACTGTTGGGGTTATTACCTAGTTTAGCCATAGCGATGGTTCCCCGCACATTAGACCGCTGTGGACTAAACTCATTTTCCACCGGTGTATTGGTGGGAACTATTCCCAGATTTAAATTATCGACAGTAAACCCACCACCCTGGATGACGAAGTTAGGATTAGAACGATGAATGATAGTATTTTCATAACTGCCACTGTTGACATAGTTCTGGAAGTTTTGCACTGTTTTGGGTGCGCCTAGTCCTTCTTGGTCAAACAGGACTACTTTGATAACTCCATTACCTATGGATGGGTTAGATAACTGAAAATTAGCTACTAGACCAGTTGTATAAGGGTCATCAAAGTAATTACTTAAATCTAGAGTTGTATCTAAAGCATTGACTCCCACAAAAATATCATTGATGGGTGTGGTGAGAATGGGAAAAGAGAGGTTTGTTAAAGCTTGAGCAGTGGTCATAGAAGACTTGTTACGGATTGGGTATATAGTATAATAAGTTGCAAATTATGGGGTTACTAACTTCGGAGGTTAACCCAGATTTTTTTTAATATTTGTAGGTGGGGGTTGGTAAAGGCTGCTAATTAATCACTCATTATATCTGTTCAGCAGCCTGTACAACTTGAGTAGGTTTTAGCTTCGCTGTTGGAGTGTGTCGGCGATTTTAGGTATGAAATAGCACTGTTAATAATGGGATCAATGCTAAAATGAACCCATTCCAGGAGTGGTAATTGATTTCTGGTGTGGGTGTTGGTGGTGATAATAAAGCCTCTATTCTTTGTTCTAAGCGATTGCCTGTATTAGCTCCTAAAGCTGCACAGCAAATGGGTGATGATACACTAGTGCTAGTTACTACTATTAGTAATGACTCTGCCAAAAGCAAAGGGTCTACCTGGGAGGCTGCGTAACTATCAGCCCGTAATTCCCGTAGGGCTAAGAGTTCCTCCCATAACACATCTGTATGAGGTAACCAACTTGTACAAGCGCGTATGCAACCCAGCCAGAAAAACCAAAATGTGTCGCGGTAATGGTAATGTCCTTGTTCGTGTGCTAAAACACTATCTACATGGGCGGGGGTGAGGGTTTGCAGTAATCCTTGACTAACTACTAATTCTGGATGCCAAAAGCCAATTTGACCAGCAAAGGGCGCGTCTGTATTTAATAATCTAACTTGTTTACCCTGTAAATTAATTAAGGGAGATTTCCGGGCGGACTCCACAGATTGCCAACCTTGGAAACCTAGGGTAATGCATACAATGGCAAAAAAAGCCAGATAAATTAAGGCTAGTTCATAACTTAACCAGCCAGTATGTGCGCCCCCCATTTTGCCTTGGGGTCCCATGAATAAGACGGCGATCGCCGTCATAAAAATTAACAATGGGGGAAAAAGAAACAAAAACAGCGATCGCCGCCACCGGAGATCCCAGCTACCTTGGAGATGATTGCCAAAGACTCTTAAACTCCAAGCAACTGTGAAAGCAGTCAAAATCATCAACAGATGCATGATTATTGTTCCTCCCTGGCTTGGCGTGCGGCTTGAATGCGTTTAGCGATGGCTTGTAGTTGGTCGCTAGCGGCTTCATCCAGACTATCAGCAAAGGCGGCGATGACATCGGGATTACCGACAGCCAGAAATCGCTGTAACTGCTCGTGAGCCTTAATTACCTGTGCTTGCTGCTTGGTCAGCTGGGGTTGCCAATAAAACGCCCGCCCTTGTTTGTTGCATATGAGCCATCCCTTATCAGTTAGGCGACGTAAAACTGTAGTGACAGAAGTGTAAGCTAATTCACGGTTAGGATCCAAGAGAATGCGATCGTGTACATCCTTAACTGTAGCTGAACCCAGTTCCCAAATAATATTCAAAATTTCGGCTTCTAAGGGTCCTAAAGATAACTGTTTAGGGCGGTAATCGGGTAAAGGTGCCATATTGATTTACTCACGAATTTGAGAGGTGGGACTAGTGGATGACAAAGATTCCCTCTCTATGTTGCCAAGTCAGGAAGGGGGTTGATTATGTTTTTAGATTACCCTGATTTGTGTTTCTTGGCATCAAGTTGGCAATCACATATCACAAATATTCTGGCCTGACGATAAAAAATTCCCAGATTTTTACTGTGATGATGGTAAATGACACCCATTAGAATGTAATCTCGGCAATAGTATTGAGAGCAGGTTTATCCACCGCGTGAAGCTATTCATATACCACACTCCTGAATTGACTCCTACCGACAAAACTCCCGACTGCGCGATCGTCGTCGATGTTTTGCGAGCTACTAGTACAATAGCAACTGTTTTGGCTTCTGGAGGCGAAGCTGTGCAAGCCTTCAGTAATTTAGATCAACTAATTGCGGTCAGCGAAAACTGGCCCCCAGAAAAACGACTCCGAGCCGGAGAACGCGGCGGCGCGAAAGTAACTGGTTTTGAATTAGGTAACTCCCCTCTTGATTGCACACCGGAAGTAGTTAAAGGACGGCGTTTATTTATCAGTACCACTAATGGAACTCGGGCTTTACAACGTGTACAAGATTCTCCGATTGTACTTGCTGCCGCTTTGATTAATCGGGCGACTGTGGTAAAGTTCCTATTGGAAAAACAACCTGAGATTGTGTGGATTGTCGGCTCTGGTTGGGAAGGCAGTTTTTCTTTAGAAGATACAGTTTGTGCTGGGGCGATCGCTCACAGTCTTTTAGCACAGTCCCAAATTTCACCAGCCGAATTAGCTGGGAATGATGAAGTAATTAGTGCGATCGCTCTTTACGCACAATGGCAAAATGACTTATTGGGATTATTCCACCATGCTAGTCATGGTCAAAGGTTGTTACGTCTGGAGTCACATGAAGATTTAAGATATTGCGCTCAAGCGGATATTTTAGATGTTTTACCCATACAGCAAGAGCCGGGAGTTTTGAAAAGCCAATAGCAGATTATTGTTTCTGCTTGCAATGCCCCTTTCTAGATTATAATCTGGGAAGGGGTATATCTTTTTCTATAGGTTTACCCTGTCTTAATCTTGACTCATAGATGCATTATCACATCTGGGTCAGTATGTGAATTATAGCAACCGCCAAGGTGGTTAGGACACAAACAGAAGATAAAACCATTGAAATTCAAGCGTTTCAAGGCTTCCCCCTGCTCCGGTGCCCCCTGCTATAATTGGGGTAACCGTTCACTG
>NZ_JANQDG010000145.1:0-25015 GCF_029891665.1 Anabaenopsis sp. FSS-46
CGCGATATTTCTCTTAAGATTTACAAGAAAGACTACCGCTATCATTGCTTGGTTTTCGCGTTGGCAATAGTCTTAATTCAATACTTGATATCGTAGGATTATATATCAAGTGGGCGATTTTCTTAACTCACTTATGTCAATTCTTGTCAACATACGTATAGTTTTGTCTATAAAATAGTCAGCTTAGGACTAGCTCTAGTACTGATCTAATCACATCTGCTGACCCAATATCTCAGGAACCCCGTTGAATTTCGGTAAATATTTCCTCTAGGATTTCCTGTGCACCTTGTTGGCGTAGCAGTTGTGCTAGTTCTGCGCCTAGGTTTTCAGCATCCTTAGCAGCACCTGTCACAGTGTCTTTTACCAGTTTTTGACCATCCACACTGGCAACTATGCCCGTTAGTGTTAATTCCTGACCATTTATATCTGTATTTACACCTATAGGTACTTGACAACCGCCTTCGAGCACCCGCAAAAATGCTCTTTCGGCGAGACAGCGATCGCGGGTTTGAGGGTGTTCAATGGCTTTGAGGATGGTGATGATTTCCTGGTCATCTGCACGGCATTCTATCCCTAAAGCACCTTGTCCTACTGCATGGAGGGAAATTTCTGGGGGGAGAATTTGATGAATGCGATCGCTCATTCCCAGGCGCTGTAATCCCGCCGCTGCCAAAATTAGGGCATCATATTCCCCCGCATCCAGTTTAGCCATGCGTGTATTTAAATTTCCCCGGACATCCTTAAAAGTGAAATGGGGGAATTTGTGGCGTAACTGTGCGAGTCGTCTTAAGGAAGATGTGCCAATAACTGCACCTGCTGGCAAGGTTTCAATTTGCTTATCCTGATACTTCTCATGTACCACGAGGGCATCTGCGGGGTTTTCCCGCTCTGTAATCACTGCCAGGGTTAACCCTTCTGGTAAATTAGTGGGTAGATCCTTGAGGGAATGAACTGCAAAGTCAATCTCCTGACTGAGCATTCCCACTTCCAACTCTTTAGTAAATAGTCCCTTATCGCCAATTTTAGCTAATGCTACATCCAAGATTTTGTCGCCTTGGGTAGACATGGTATGGACTTCAAAAGTGATATCAGGAAAGCTTTTCTGAAGTTGTTCTCTTACCCAGTCGGTCTGAACTAGGGCGAGTTGACTTTTACGAGAACCAATGCGGATGGTGCGTGCAGGACTGGAAACAACTGAAGTCATAAATAAAACAGTATCTTAAAACCAGGCGATCAAGTTATTCTCATCTAGATTACCGCAGTGGGTAAGTCTCCGGATTGTTATTGTCTAAATTCAGGTAAACTTTATGCGGTTTTTTTTACATTTTTTTACATTTTGCTGAATTAGTTAACATTTCCCGGCTACAACCCAACTTCACGGGTAGAGGACAGACAGCCCCATAATTTGATAACTTAATTTTATGAAACTGAAGTTTTCTACCCATGAACCGTTCCGCTTGCCTTATCTTTAATCCAGTGGCGGGTCAAGGAGACCCAGAGCAAGAACTGGCGATGATTCGGGCATTATTAGAGCCAGAAATTGACTTGAATATTTATCACACAACAGCAGAACTTGGTGCTGACAAACTAGCTGAACTAGCTGTTAAACGGGGTGCACAAGCAATTATCGTGGCAGGGGGGGATGGCACTTTGTCGGCGGCTGCTACTGCTATAGTGGGTACTGATATTCCCTTGGGGATTATTTCTAGGGGAACAGCCAACGCTTTCGCTGCGGCATTAAAAATACCCGACACCATTGACGCTGCTTGTCAGACAATTTTGCAGGCGGGGACTCGATATGTAGATACAGCTTATTGTAACGGTAAGCCCATGGTACTACTGGCAGGTATCGGCTTTGAAGCCGATACTGTAGAAATCACAGGTCCAGAAGCTAAAAAACGCCTGGGGATTATGGCTTATATTTTAGCCGGAGTACAACAACTGCGTAATTTACAGAGCTTTGAAGTTGAAATTGAGACTGATGATAAAGTGATCAGAACCACTGCATCAGCTGTAACAGTAGCCAATGCTGCTCCTCCTAGTTCAGTTTTAGCTCATGGTCCAGCAGGTATAATTTATGATGATGGACTACTAGATTTAACCATAGTGGCTCCGGAAAGTAAAGCAGGAGCGATCGCCGCGACATTTCATTTATTACAAACGGCTTCCAGTGGTAGCCCAGTAGAGCGAGATGATATCGGCTACCTGCGGGGAAACCGATTCAAAATTAATGCCTTACCGCCCCAAAAGGTAGTTTTAGATGGTGAAATCATTGGTACAACTCCCATTGAAGTTCATTGTGTACCAGCAGGCTTGAAAATTTTTGTCCCTTTTGACCAAGCAGTTAGCCCGGTGGAAAAACTAGAGGGACTTCCTAATTTAACAGTTGAGAGCAAAGATAGTAGTAAAATTCAGGAGTAGGTTGTATTGAAACTCGTTTCTGATCCAGCGACGGCTAAAAAAATTAGCAAGATGCAGCAAAGAGTCAAATGGCAAGACCCGTTAATTTTACAGCGCGGGATTGACCAAACTCGGCTAGTTTTGGCGAACAACCACCCAGATAATCCAGAGTTTTCTTTTTTGGTAGTGGGTGACAGTGGGACTGGTAGTCACTGGGGACATCATCCGCAGCGACGGGTTGCAGAACAAATTCTACCCCATCGGCCGGAATGTAGTTTTATCTTACACACGGGTGATGTAATTTATTTACTGGGATCAAGTGAATATTACCAGCAGAACTTTATCCGACCTTACCGAGAATTTCTCGTGGGTGGAGAACATCCAGAAAAAATTGCTTATGACCAGATGGTTTTTAATTTTCCTGTGTTCCCAGTACCGGGAAATCATGATTACTACGACTTACCACTGGTATTAAGTTTACTTTCCCTCACCACTTTACCCATTCGGCGTTTATTACCATCGCAATTAGCACTGGATGTAGGCTTACATGGTTCTGGGAAGGGTAGGGCTTATGCAAAGGCATTTTTAGATTATCTCCAAGCTTTTCAGGTTCCCAGTCAGTTAGGAAAACACTTAGATAATTACTATACGGCTCAGACAGATACGGGGCGCTGTCTGAATTACCAAGCGGGGCGCTTTACCCGGTTACCAAATCGGTATTATACGTTTTGCTACGGGGGAATTGAATTTTTTGCCCTTGATTCTAATACATTTAATGAACCAGCGGCAATACCTGAAACACGCGCCGGAATAGAACAGCGTAGACTGTTAGAAAAACGCCGTCAGGATTTTGAGCAGGAAAAGCTGCAAATCATGGAAACTTCAGCCAAGCTAAATCCTGAGCATCCCAGCGCAGCGGAGAAACTGGATGACTTACAAGGTCAAATATCACAAATTGAGGAACTGATTGTTGATATTGACAAGCAATTAAACACCGATAAAACAACCGTGACTGATATCGAACAATTGGAGTGGTTGAAAAAAAGACTAATTAAATCTTGGAATACGGCAGATATACGGGGAAGAGTCCTTTATTTTCACCATCCGCCTTATGTGACTGAAGCGACAAAATGGCAACAAGCGCAAACTTTAGCCATTCGCCATCGCCTACGCGCTGTACTGGATGCGGTGGCGGCAGAAGTAGGTTATTTGACACAGGGACGACCCCTAGTGGATTTAGTCTTAAATGGTCATGCTCATTGCTTAGAACATCTGCAAACTTTGGATACAGGACACGCTGACGCTAATATTCACTGGGTTGTCTGTGGCGGTAGTGGGTATAGTCTGCGTCGCCAAAGAACTGAAGGCCCGGATTTAAGAGAAACTGTGGGAGATAGCAGTAAATTAGTGGCGCGATCGCATTTATTCATCGGTCGTCATGGTTACGGTTCTCAAAAGAGACGACCTTATTCCAGTTTACGCATTGACGTTACAGGGGATGAGCATCCTCAATTTATTCTCCGTCCCTTGGTCGCCGAATGGCATCAAAGGCAATGGCATAATTCCGAAATCAAATCTTTTACTCTGGGAAATACTCCCCTCTTCTGAGTCAGGAGAGGGGTTGGGGTGAGGTTATTTCTATGGTTGAGAAAATTACTCACCCAAAACTTCTTGTTTCCACAATCGAATTTTCTGAGTTAATTCTTGGCGAGTTTCAGATTTAGCTAGATATCGCCAACTAAACCAAGTAAAGTAAGTAAGACCAATCAACTCAAAAAATGGTGCTAGTAGGGGAACATCATTTATGGCACTTACTACAGCTATTACTAATTTAAGTGTAATCACTGCTGTAATAATTAAAGCTAAGTTGCTTAAAGAGCGCTGATTTTTATAAAAAAAGCTACTTACATATTCAGGAAATTCACCTAAAAAGTCAGTTGTGCTTCTAGCAACTTGTTGCCATTGAGCTTGGGGTTCATAAGCTGGCGTTAGCTTTGCTAAGTTTGCATCCCTAGAAGGTGGTAGTATTCCATTAGGTGCGATAACTGCTTCGAGTTCCTTTTGTTCAGTTTCCATAGTTTTTGATGTTGGTAGTTACAGCATTTCTTTTAAATTACTGGATATTAATACAGATCACAATCGGGTTTGTGATCTGGGTGAAAATTTTTTAATTAATAGGGTAATGTATAATTATCTGGATTTGCCAGTAATGAGGGTTAGATTCCCTCACTACCCTGGAATTATTTAGTTTTTCCTAGTAACTAAGCTTTAATTCCACCAATTTATCCCCGTGGCGGCGCAACAACTGCATTAACAATCACATCATTAACACCGTTAATTTCTTGGGCTAATGGTTCAATTTTAGATAACTGCGCCTGATTATTTACAGTTCCTGAGACAATGACTGTACCTTGTTCTGTAGCCTGAACTGTTAATCGGCCATCAGGTATATTCGCTTCTAATTTAGAACGAACTTCACTGGCTAAGTCTTCTGGAGTTCTGTCGGTAGTATCATCAGCTAAAGCATCAGTTCGCTCTTCGCGGGCGCGAATATCAGCATCTAGTTGTCTTCTGCGGATTTCGCTTTGAGAATCTTCAAGTGAGGCTTGTCTTTCTTCTGGGGTTGGTGCTTCTACAACTTCACCGGGAGCGGGAGCAGTCCTATCGGTTCTCGCCACATCTTCACAAGCAACCGCACCCAATAATACAACGCAACTAATTAAAAAAGGAGTGAGCTTTTGCATTTTGTAACTCTTCCTCACAAATTCAAATTGTGAAAATATATTGGCGTTTTTAGGAGTAGCAAGCATTCTCTGGCGCTCTTCCTAGTTCCAATAAATAAAATGAAAGTGTTGTCAGTTTAGATTAAACTTTTTCATCACGACGGTCTACAATCACTACTGTGGGTTCATGGCGATCGCTCGGAACTGTTTGTACAACTGGTGTAGTTTCATGTCTATGTTCTCTACCGTCATTGGGGTAGTCATAAACACCAAAATCTTGAACACCGTAGCGGTTAAAAATTGCTTCTGCTGTGGCAATTTCTGCGTCTGTGCCTTCTATAATCACTAAATAATGTCCTTGTTCAACCCGCTGCTGATAAACTCTAGCCCGTTCTTCGGGAATTCCTAAGCCGATTAAGGCACCTATTAGACCACCAGCAGCAGCACCAATACCAGCGCCTGCTAGAGTTGTCGCCAAAGTTGTTGCTGTTGCACCCGCGAGCATAATCGGCCCAATTCCTGGAATTGCTAAACTTCCCAGACCGACTAATAAACCAGTAATACCGCCCAAAGCGCCGCCAGAAATTGCTCCAGCTGCAGCACCTTCATCGGCTTTATTACCTACCTGTTCTCTGGTTGGAGTACCAGCAATATCACCTCTGTGTTCTGCATCTTTGGCGATAACAGAAACTCCCTCCATGGAAAAGCCGGAACTTTTCAATTCATGCAATGCTTTTTCAACATCTCTACGGTTAGAAAAAGTACCTACAGCTCGTCTATGTACGTTAACTACCATTTTAACAAACCTCATCTTTATTGATATCGTTTAAATTTTCGCCAATTCTGTACCTTAACTTAGCCAGTTAATGGTATGTGGTAAATTACAGCGCATTTGATTTGATTGACGTACACAAGGGCGGGGATCCATACCCATCCTAGAGGAGTTATGATCTTAAGATGTGTACTTCATTTAGTTGAAAAGTGCTGTATTAAACTGCATCCTTCTATATAAAAATGCTATCAACACCTTCTATTTACACATTTTTATTGAGGATTTCCATCAATCCCTTGACATAATTGCGATCTCTTTCATTAGACATAAGTATTGATATCCGCAAAACAGTATATGAATTATTGTGGAGATTTAAATTATGGCTTTTACCTTCTAGTTGGGTAGGGAATTAATCAATAATACTTAAATAAAATTATAAAAAATATGACTTTTGGAACAGGGGTTTATGACCTAAGAAAGTGGAGTTATAGATAAATGAATATTTAAAATGTGAGAAATGGTTATTGCATTCAGTAGGACTGGGAAAATCTTATGATTATGTTTCAAAGTGTGGGAACCATTTTGAAGTGGGTTTGGCTACCTATGGAGATAGCACCCAGAAATGGAACTTCAGAAACTTTAACTCCAGAACAAGTATCATTACTGTTTTCTGGTCCGAAGTTGATAGTCGCACTATTAGCTGGTATCTTAATGGCCTTGGCCTTCCAATTTTTACTGACAAATTTTTCACTGGCGGTAGGAATTTTATCTTTAGGAAGTGATTCCGCTGCTGGTGGTGAGTCGAGTACCTGGGGCGGTACCATTCGCAAAATTGAAAAGAAGGTGGGATTTTGGGGATTAATCAGCGCCAGTATTGCATTATTTATGGCTTGTTTTCTAGCAGTCAAACTGAGCTTAATTGAAAGTATGCTCCTAGGAGCAATTATGGGTGTAGTTATCTGGTCTACCTACTTTTCCTTAGTGGTTTGGCTGGGTTCATCAACCCTGGGTTCTTTGATTAGCTCCTTTATAAATACTACAAATGCAGGATTACAGGCTATACTCGGTACAGTTAGGGCTAATGTGGCGAAAAAACCAGCGGTTTCTACTGCTGAAGAAATTATAGATACAGTCCGGCGGGAATTAACTTCGGGTTTAGATGCTGAAAGTATTAAGAATACTCTACAAGGTTCCTTAAAAGCTCTGCAAATACCACAACTAGATTTAGCCGATATTCGCCAACAGTTTGAGCGGATACTGGGCGATGTAGATTTATCATCTATTGGTGGGGGTGATTTAGCAGAAAAAATAAATCGCCAAACATTTGTGGATTTAATTAGCAGTCAGACAAATTTAT
Organism: Anabaenopsis sp. FSS-46; assembly: GCF_029891665.1. Taxonomy (NCBI): domain Bacteria; kingdom Bacillati; phylum Cyanobacteriota; class Cyanophyceae; order Nostocales; family Nodulariaceae; genus Anabaenopsis; species Anabaenopsis sp. FSS-46. Next base: position 7,253 of record NZ_JANQDG010000145.1, read on the forward strand.
CCAAAAAAGAAATTAATCAAATTGCTGACCAACTAGAACAGGCTTGGAAACAAGTGGTTGCTCCTCAAAGTCCTACGGAGCAAGTGATTAATTTAATTAAATCTGCTACACCCGAAGAGTTGAAATCTGAAAAATTAGGTGAACGTCTTGAGAAATTGGTGGGAGTTAGAGAAAATGGTAATGGTCGCAATGCTTGGATTCAAGAAGGGATAAAATATGGTTTGAGTAGTGCTATACCAGCAGTATTAGAACGGGTAGACTTTTCTGATATTGATCTAGAAAAAATTACCACTCAAATACAAAAGCTCAGAGACAAAGTTGAAGATATAGATGTGGAAAAAATTAGCGCACAGTTACAAAGTAAAATAACTGCAAGATTACCACAGCCAACCTACAATAGTATCAAAGCGGATGTAGAAGACTACATTCTCAATTGTTTACCTTGGCATTTTAACCGCACGACAATCAGAGATGAATTTCAAGAAGTGATCTATGATCCACAGGCAGATCCTACCACCACGCGCTGGGAATTAAGCCAAATCAATCAAGAGGATTTTAGAAACTGGCTCAAACAGCGGGGTGATATCAGCGAGGGTAGGGTGACGGAAATTAGTCAGCAGATGGAAAGTATTCGGGAGGAAGTTTTAGAAATTGTTCAACAGGCGGAAGTCCGGGAAAAAGGTGACGAACTGCGCTTACGGATAGAAAATTATTTGCGTTCTACAGGTAAAGCAGAACTGAGTCCAGATGCTATTGAGCGGGATGTGAGCAATTTATTAGAAGATTTTACAGATTTAGATATCGGCTTACAAGCATTTGACCGTGATGCTTTTGTGCAATTGCTTTTACATCGTCAAGATTTGAGTACAGCAGAAGCTGATCAGATTGTCGGTCAATTAGAAAGTATCTGCGATCGCGTCTCGAATCAAGAAAGAGCAACGGCCAATGAATTATGGCAAAGAATAGAAGACTATCTGCGGAATACCAACAAAGCAGAATTAAATCCTGAAGGTATTAAACGTGATTTTGCCGCTTTAGTAGAACAACCGGAAGTAGGAATTAATTTAATCCGCAATCGCCTATCCCATTTTAACCGGGATACAGTGGTAAAGTTACTGAGTCAAAGACAAGATTTAAGCGAGGAGGAGGTTAACCAAACCTTTGAGCAAATCCAAGCAGTAGTTGAGCGCATTTTACAAGTACCGCAAACAACAATCAATAAATTGAGCGAATATCTGCGCAATACTAACTTGGAAACACTCAACCCAGAAGGTATGAGGAGAGATTTGGAAACATTACTCGCTGACCCGCGAGAGGGTGCTTTAGCATTCCGCCATCGCCTATCGGTTGACCGTGATACATTGGTAAAACTCCTCAGTCAACGTCAAGATTTGACCCCAGGGCAAGTTAATCAGATCATTGATCAGATAAAGTTGGGGATTAATAGTATAATTAGAACACCACGACGCTATACTAGTCGTGCGGCTCAAAGAGTTAGGGATTTTGAAGCTCATCTAGAAAATTATTTGCGTCACACTGATAAAGAGGAACTCAACCCAGAAAGCATTAAACGTGATGTGCAATTATTGCTGCGAGATCCACAAGTGGGATTGGCTAATTTAGGCGATCGCCTGGGGCGATTTGACCGTTCCACAATTGTGGCTTTATTATCTCAAAGGGAGGATATTTCCCAAGAGGAAGCTAACCGCATCGTGGATCAAATTGAGTCGGTGCGTGATTCAGTTGTGCAGCAATGGCAGCAGGTTCAGGAAAGGGTAGAATCGGTAATTGAGGGAGTTTTTGGCAAAATTCGCGATTATCTCAACTCCTTGGAGCGTCCAGAACTAAACTATGAGAGCATTCAGCAAGACTTTGCTAAATTATTCGATGATCCCCAAGCTGGATTTGAGGCTTTGCGCGATCGACTGAATCAATTTAATCGTGATACCTTGGTAGCTATTCTCAGTTCTCGTGAGGATATTTCCCCGGAGGATGCTAACCGCATTATTAACCAAATAGAAGCGGCGCGGGATAGTATATTGCATAGAGTTGAACGCCTCCAGGAAGAAACCCAAAAACGCCTCCAAGCAATTCAAGAACAAGCACAAATTCAAGCTGAAGAAACCAAGAGAATTGTGGCTAATGCAGCTTGGTGGCTATTTGGTACAGCCTTGACTTCTCTGTTCGCCAGTGCGATCGCCGGAGCTATGGCCACTCAATTGCGGTATATGATATACATCCCACCAATGTAGAGAGCGATCAGAGTCAGTCCATCCCAAGTTACATACATCCGGGAGCGACTGACCGCATGATAGATTAGTCCCACAATGGCGACGGAGGTCATGATCATGGAAATGATCGCAGTAAACAGATGCACATCACTAATTTGCACCCACAAATCACCTTTGAGGTACGCCACATCGTAAATTCCCAGAATCGCTAAATTCCAGAGATTAGAGCCGAAAATATTAGAAACTGCCATTTCTACTGCATTCATGCGAATTGCTTCCAGGGATACCACCACTTCCGGTAGTGATGTGGCCGCAGCTAGTAACAAGGAGCCTATAAAGCTTTGTCCCAATCCAGTGGTTGTTGCTACCTCATCCCCCAAATACGCCAGCCACACACCTAAAAGTACGGTAGCTAGAGCCAGTAAGGTAAAATTCAGATAAGCTCGTCCACGTTTAATATGTTGGTATTGAGCAGCTTCTGGTTCCACTTCCAAGATAGCCGCAGCCATTCGCCTGATTTCAAACTGTGTCATGATCCGGGCGCTGACTACATAAAGTAGGATTAATAACAAACTGGGAATACCAACCCATCCGAAAGCCAGATGAATTCCTTTGTTAGTTAATAGCATTCCCGCAGCAGTTAACCCCAACATCGCACAACCTAAACTAGCGGACAAACCCAGACCCACTGGTGCGCGTTTAAGTAATGGCTCCCGTCCGCTGACAAGATCGAGTATTCCCAAAATCATTAAATTGAACAGACAACTACCCAAAATACCCCCGACTGCTAAATCTGGAGCGTCTAATACCGTTACTGCACTGACTCCTGTAGCCAATTCTGGTAATGATGTGACACCGGCCAAAAGTAGACCACCAACCCAGGTACGCCCCAAGCCTGTTTTCTCAGCTACAACATCAGCGCTTTGGGAAAGCCGCATACCTACAGCAATTACCAACAGGACACACACAAGAACTTGAATAAAAAGAAACATAAGAAGTAGTGAATGAGAGAATGGGGATTAAACAAAGTATAGTCCCTTCAAGGCTATCCTTGGGGTTTTGTCAGCATTAAAAGTAATTTAACGCACATGACATCAATTTTCAAAGTAACTTAACGCACATGATATCAATTTTTGCTCCCATATGCTATTTTTTAATTTCTTGATTTGTGTCTTTTGTGTATTTCTCCAGAGGGGGGAGGTTTCGCAACCGGTCTAGGTTCCGCATTGATTTTTAACAACTTTTAAATTTTTCAGACTGGGATCTGCGCAACCAGTGATTAGTCCACCCATGGCTTGAACTTGTTGTAAATATTCTAACGCCGATTTAGTAATCAATTCCCCTGGCATTAAAACCGGGATTCCTGGGGGATAAGGACAGACAATTTCAGCGCAGATGCGATCGCTGGTTTGTGCTAAAGGTAAAATTTCATTAGCAGCAAAAAAAGCTTCACGGGGGGAAACGGTTGTTAAATTATCGCCGACAATCAACGCCTTACCACTTGGGGGATGACAATGGTGGTTCATCTTCTCTAGAGAGGTGAAACCTTGCACCAATTGCTCAATATCAGCTAAGGTGTTCCCTAGAGTAATAATAAAGGTGAGATGTTGCCATGAGGCCAACTCAGGGGTAACACCTAGCTGTTCATCCAGAATTGTTTCGGCTGCAAATCCTGTGAAACCTAAGCCGGAAACGTTGACAGTTAGCCGTGTTTGGTCTAAATTGGGGAGTTGTAAAATGGATAATCCGGCAATAGTGCTGATTCTGCTTCTGGCTATATCTGCAAGTTCCAGGGTGCGAGACATCAGGGCTTTTCCGTGGAGTGCCATTTGTTGACGTGCAGCATCTAAGGAAGCTAAAAGGATATAACTAGGACTGGTAGACTGGACAAGTTGTAAAGCTTTGTTGACTCGGTGAATATCTATGCTGTGTCCTTGGATGTGTAACATTGATGCCTGTGTCATGGCACCGAGTACCTTATGAGTAGATTGTACAGTTAAATCTGCGCCGGCGGCTAAGGCGGGGGTGGGTAATTGGGGATGAAAGGCAAAGTGCGCTCCGTGTGCCTCGTCTACGAGTAAGGGGATATGATATTGGTGGGTGATTTGGGCGATCGCTTGCAAATCTCCACAAACACCGTAATATGTGGGATAGACTACTAAAACTGCTTTGGCTTCAGGATGCTTTTGTAATGCAGCTTCCACAGATGCGGGTGTGATACTGTGAGCAATATCTGAAACTGGGTCATATTCAGGATTAACAAAAATTGGAATAGCACCAGAGAGAATTAACCCAGAAATAGCCGATGAATGCACATTACGCGGCAAGATAATTTTATCCCCAGGACTACAGGTAGCCAAAATTGCCGCCTCAATTCCACAGGTTGAACCATTGACAAGAAACCATGTTTGTGATGCGCCAAAAGCCTCTGCTGCTAGTGCTTGGGCGGCTTGAATTACCCCTTGGGGTGCAAACAAATTATCTAAATCTGCTAGTTCTGTTAAATCAGCCTGAAAGACTTTTGTACCCAGTAGGTTAGCCAAGGGTTGAGAAATGCCCATACCTTGCTTATGTCCTGGGGTGTAAAAAGGCGCGTGAGCGTGGGTTGTATAAGCCTTTAGGGCATCTAACAAGGGGGTTTGGTGTTGATTTTGCATTTGGGAGAAAAGGAGCCGCCAAGACAGATGAGAGATAATATTTATAGTTAGAAAACAACTAAATTTAACACAATCTTAATCCCCACTTGATGAGAGGTTGATGCAATTGAGGAACCAGTAAATTAACATCTCAGTAGGGATAGATATGGAATTTATAGATTACAATCGTCTCCTAGCCAATAAATACAAACGGCGTAATTTTTTGCTCGGTGCAGGATTTTTAACCGGGTTAACAATTACAAGTCAATGGCATCCGGTATTGGCTAACCCCAGATTTTCCGCTGATCCCTTTAGTCTGGGAGTAGCTTCTGGCGATCCTTTACCGGATAGTGTAGTTATTTGGACTAGACTAGCTCCTAATCCCCTGCTTGGGGGAGGAATGCCGGTGAAAAACGTACCTGTGCGATGGCAAGTTGCCCTGGATGAAAAGATGCGCCGGGTGGTGCGTCGAGGGGTAGCAATGGCGACACCAGAGTTAGGACACTCAGTACACGTTGATGTGCGTGGGTTAGACCCACAGCGTTGGTATTGGTATCGATTTCAAGTGGGTCGAGAATTTAGCCCCATTGGGCGGACTCGCACTGCACCAGCATTGTATACATTGCCTCAAAAACTCAACTTTGCTTTTGTTTCTTGTCAAGACTGGCAAAATGGTTTCTATACAGCTTTTCGGCATTTAGCTGAGGAAAATCTCGACTTAGTAGTTCACTTAGGTGATTATATATATGAATACGGACCGCGAGAGGGTGCGCCACGCCAGCATAATGGACCAGAAATCATCTCTTTAGACGACTACCGCAACCGTCATGCTCTTTATAAAACTGACCCCAATCTGCAAGCTGCTCATGCTGCTTGTCCCTGGATTTTTACCTGGGATGATCATGAAGTTGACAACAACTATGTCAACTTAATACCCGAAGACGACCAAACCTTAGGGGATTTTACCCAACGGCGAATCAATGCTTACCAGGCTTACTATGAACATATGCCTTTACGTCGCTCTTCGTTGCCCAATGGGCTGGATATGTTACTGTATCGGCGCTTTACTTTCGGTAATTTAGCTGAGTTCAACGTTCTGGATACCAGACAATACCGCACCGACCAACCTTGTGATGATGGACTCAAACCTCGTTGTGCCGATGCCGTTGACGATAAGGGTACAATGACAGGCTCAGAACAAGAACAGTGGCTACTCACAGGGTTAGACCAATCGCGATCGCGCTGGAATATAATAGCCCAGCAAACAATGTTTGCTCAATACAACTTTAATACTAATCCTAGTCCGGGTGTGTTCAACATGGACCAATGGGATGGTTACGTAGCTCAACGTAATCGACTTTTAAATTTCCTCAATGACCGTCGAGTTTCCAACCCAGTAGTAATTACCGGCGACATTCACTCAAGTTGGGTACACGACTTAAAACTAGATTTTGATAATCCCAACTCAGCGACAATAGGTACAGAGTTTGTCGGTACTTCAATTTCCTCTGACTTTCCTGTCCAATTTATTGCTCCAGTTCAAGCTTCCCTAAGTAATAACCCCCATACTAAATTCTTTGATGGTGCTTTTCGGGGGTACGTTCGTTGTCAACTAACACCAACACTTTGGCAAACTGACTACCGCGTTGTTTCCAGCATCCTGGACTTGAACGCCTCTGTCAGAACCTTGGCTTCCTTTGTAGTTCAAAATGGACAACCAGGCGCACTTGTAAATTAACCACATCAAAAACCTCTGATTCTTTTGTTTCCTCCCAACCCCCTTATGAAGGTGAAAAGAGCCTTGGGTGCTCTCCTCAATTCCCGTTAGTAAGGGGGTTAAATTGTTGAGGCGATCGCCCTCTCAGACCTGATGTTAAAATGCTCTAGTGAGGGTCAATAGCCTGAGAGGATGTTTGTTAAGTCATGATTAGTGTATCAAATATTGTTTGACCCCACCCTAACCCTCCCCTTGTCAGGGGAGGGGACTGGATTTTATTGTTTTTTGTGTGTTGAGTGTGTTGGGTGTGTTCGGTGTGTTCCCTAAGATAAAAATTAGCTGTTGAAAACTTATCAAACATCCTCTTAGAACCAGTACCAGCACGTAAACTGTTCCCGGTGCAATCCCCCAAACCATCCCAGAACCTGTTTAAATTAACTTTGTAGTTTACAAAATCTTAAATCCAAAATGCTAAGAGCCGGAATTGTCGGACTTCCCAACGTCGGAAAATCTACGTTATTTAATGCTGTGGTTGCTAACGCCAAAGCAGAAGCAGCTAACTTCCCTTTTTGCACGATTGAACCGAATGTCGGTGTTGTCTCAGTCCCGGATGAGCGGTTAGATGTTCTGGCTAAAATTGCTAGTTCTGTTCAGATTATACCAGCGCGGGTGGAGTTTGTCGATATCGCCGGCTTGGTTAAAGGGGCAAGTCAAGGAGAGGGGCTGGGTAATCAATTTTTGTCCCATATCCGTCAAGTTGATGCTATCGTCCATGTGGTGCGGTGTTTTGAAAATGATGATATTATCCATGTAGCCGGTTCTATTGACCCAGTGCGAGATATGGAAATCATTAATTTAGAACTGGGTTTATCAGATTTAGCACAAGTTGAACGGCGAATTGAGCGCACGCGCAAACTAGCACGTACGAGCAAAGATGCACAGGTTGAAATCACAGTTTTAGAAAAATTAGCTGCTGCTTTAAACGAGGGTAAATCTGTCCGTCAGGTCAGTTTATCTGCAGAGGAAGAGGAGATAATTAAGGGATTAGAATTACTGACTAACAAGCCAATTATTTACGCGGCGAATGTGTCTGAGGATGAGTTAGCCACGGGTAATGAATTTGTGGAACAGGTTCGACAAGTTGCAGCTGGTGAAAATGCTCAAGTTGTGATTGTTTCCGCACAAGTAGAGGCGGAATTAGTGGAATTACCGGAAGAGGATAAGGCGGATTTTTTGGCCTCTTTAGGTGTGGAAGAAGGCGGGTTAAAATCTTTGATTCGTGCTACTTACACTCTTTTGGGTTTACGGACTTATTTTACTTCGGGTCCCAAGGAAACCCGCGCTTGGACAATTAACGCGGGAATGTCTGCACCCCAAGCAGCTGGGGTGATTCACTCAGATTTTGAACGGGGTTTTATTCGCGCTGAAACTGTGGCTTATCAGGATTTAGTTACACATGGTTCTATGAATGCTGCGAAGGAAAAGGGTTTGGTGCGCAGTGAAGGTAAAGAATATATTGTGCAAGAAGGGGATGTAATGCTATTCCGCTTTAATGTGTAGTTATGGGTGGTGTCCCCGGTTGATAACCGGGGACTATGTGAAAAAACTAACGACTTTTTGTTACCCAAAATTGATAGCCAGATTCATTACTTAAGCTATTGGCGAAACTCCGAGCGTCCATTTCTGAGGTAAAACTGGCAGCTTGGGTTTCTTTACCGACAATCAACGCATCACCACAATAATTATTTTTGACTGTACTCAAGGCACTGGACGGACCTTTGACAGCCCACCAATCAGCGCCAGAAACATAGGGATGACCACAAGTTGAGCGCCGTGTTAGGGAAGAATTAGAATTCCTAATGGTAGTGTTGGAAGTTGCAGTATTGACACTTGCGACATAGGTGGAGGCTAAAGATTCTAACCGTTTTCTTTCTGCGGCTAAACGTTGGCGTTCTTCCCTAGCTTGTCGAGCTTCTGCGGCTAAACGTTGTCGCTGTTCTTGAGCTTGTTGTTTCTCAGCTTCTAGGCGTTTTTGTTCTGCTTCTTGCTTTTCTCTCTCTGCTTGAGCGGCTCTTTGTTCTGCTTCTAGGCGTTTTTGTTCTGCTTCTTGTTTTTCCTGCTGGGCTTGAGCTGCATTTTGTTGGGCTTCTAGAATTTCTCGGGTCACAAAAAATCCGCCACCTAATCCTAAAGCAGTTAACACAACAGTTATGATGATCATTCTTAACTTCAAATTGGAAAACTTAGCTGTTTTTTCAGTCGGTATTTGCTTACTCTCTACTTCTGTATTGATCAGGGTTTGTGGAAGGGTATCGGATTTTGGTGATATGATGACTGTGTTTAAATGGCTGGGTGGTAATATTGATGTATTATTTTCTACTAAATGTAAGTCTTGATACATCTCTGCTGCTGTTCGATACCGACTAGATAAATCTAGCTTGATAGATTTATCTAACACCTTGGCCAGTTTAGGTTCAAGATTGGGTACATGACTATGCCAATCCAGTTCCCCTGTAAGTTGACTGGTGTCAAACTCAATTGGTAATTTTCCGGTGAGGGTATAAATCATTGTTAGTCCCAGAGCATAGAGGTCTGTACTAAATACTGTTCGCCCGGCGCTCTGTTCGGGAGCCATAAAGCCTCTAGTTCCTACTATGACTGAACTGATGGTGGAACCTGACCCGAGGGTGACTGCTCCCATAGTTTCTTTGACTGCGCCAAAGTCAATTAATACGGGTAAGCGATCGCTGTCTCGTAGGATAATATTTTCTGGTTTAATATCTCGATGAATAATATTTTTGCTGTGAATATATTTCAGGGTATTAAGTAAAGAGGTGAGAATAGCGACTGCTTGCTCTGAGCTAATGATTCCCACTTGAGCCAGGCTTTTACCTTCAATATATTCTTGAACCAAATAAAATTGACCCTGATCCGCAAAGTAGCTGAGTAAAGTAGGAATTTGAGAACAATGGCTTCCGAGTTCTTCTAGCACTTCTGCTTCTTTACCGAAGAGTTTTTCAATCATTTCTGTGGAGGTATGATGACTCTGGGTAGCAGGTTTAAGGCGCTTCAACACCACCAAACGTTGGGAGGGAATTTGAGTATCGCGAGCTAGGAAGGTTTCACCAAATCCACCGGAACCCAGTGGACTAACGATTTCATAACGATTAAGGAGTAAGTTCTGCATATATAACTTGTATTTGATTGTGGGAACTGAGCTTTGTTTAATGCCAACTAAATTTGTTACTTACATAATCTTGGTTGTGATTTTTATTTTAAAGCTTCACTGAGAATAACAAAATGGAAACCTTGGCTTTTTAATTTGCTAATGATAGGTTGTATGGCGTCAACAGTGTTTTGACGATGGGGGCTTTCATCGGGATGGATCAAGGTGGGATTAGTCAGAAAGCCATCGTGCATCAAAATTACACCAGGGTTAATCACATTGGTGACAGCATGAATAATAGAAGCAACTGAACTGCTTTTTCTCCAATCATTAGTGTCAACTATCCATTGAATACTATTTAGTCCCAGTTGATGAACAATGTCTAATACCTGTGTATTTTGACGTCCATAGGGAGCCCGAAACCATTGAGTGGGATAATCCATCCCCAGACATTGGTTAATACTGTGTTCATTACTAATAATCTCCTGATGTTGTTGATCAGGGGAAATCTGAGTAAATATAGGGTGGCTATAGCTGTGATTGGCAATTTCATGTCCATCCTGATAAATATTTTTAAGAATCTCACAATTTTCTGCAATTTGTTTACCAACCACAAAAAATGTAGCTTTCACTTGATTTTTTTTGAGTATAGCTAGTATTTTGGGTGTGTATTCCTTTGTTGGACCATCATCGAAGGTTAAGGCTACAGATTGGCTTTTCATGGCTGCTAAAAAAGTAGACTTATTGTTAAGAGATAGGTCAATAAGTGGTTTATGTGGTTTTTTTTGATCTTGAATGGTTGTTTGAAAATAATTTTGCCAAGCTTTAGCTGCTAATTGATATTCTTGTAAAACTAATAGCTGTTGATTAGCATCATTATAAATAGTGGTATTTGAAGGTATTGATTTCATTACTTTTTGAGATAGTTCTAAATTATTAATCACCTGGCTAAGAATTTTTAAACCTTCCTGTGGATCTACATTTTTATTAATAGTATTTAGCTCCTCAATAGCTTTATATAAATTTTCTTTAGCTTTGAGAAGAATTAAATTATCATAACTCACTTCAGGTGAGGAATTACCATGGGGTTGCGAATTTTTAGTAACTGTGGAATCAGGCTTAGATGGGCTTAAAGTAGAAACTTCGGTCTGTTCTGGATGCTGTTTGAAAGCAGAATTTGATATATTTCGTCTGTTATTTTGATAATCAAACAAAAAGTACGAGGTGATTATCCCTAAAATTGTGCTAATTAAGATGATTATTGCGAAATATTTATGATTTGGCATGATCAAAAAACATTGGTAGTTATTGGGTAATTTTTCAACTCTAATTAGAGGATGTCCTTCTTTTTTTGAATGATAAAGGTAACTATCAGATAAACTAAGCTATGCACAAGTAATAATTTCCAGTTGAGACTGATATTATCCCAACTAGGTTCATAGACATCGGTGATAGCAAATGGTGCTGGGATGCTAGTACCATCAGGAAGTAAAATAGGCTCTGGGACTAAAGCATTAATATTCACTAAAGACCCATAAGCTCCCACAGACCACCGACTAACCATTAACCAGGCGAGGTATTTACTGATTGCTTCAGTTTTAAAGAGGACTCCAGAGAAAATGATTTGCGGTAGTAGTAATACTACTAGGGCACTGTTAGCCTGAGTGCTGTTTTTAACAGCGGCGGAAACCATTAGCCCTAGACAGAAACAGGAGAATAATGTCAAAAAGCTGGTAATGGAAACGCCATAAAACCAGGGAACTGTTAGAGAATCTGGCGCAGCAAAACTGATGAGAATAGCAATGACCATGATTATGGTTTGTAAACAGGCTATTGCGGCAAGAACTACTACTTTTGAGGTTAAATAGCTAAAAGCGCTTAAATTAACTAGTCTCTCTCTTAAATAAATATCATTTTCTTTAACAATTTCTTGTAAAGAAGTACCTAAACCTATCCAAATAGCAGCACAAGTAAAGACCAAGACTACAGTTTGAGCTAGGGGAGCTAGTTTAGGGTTAGCTTCACTAGCGAGAATAAAGGGTTCTTGATCTGCTATGGCTAAATTAATCAGTAAAATACCAAGGGGTGCAGTGACTAGGGAGATAATTAAGTTCACTCGGTCTCGAATCACTAACTGTAGGTATCTCTGGGCTAATATCCAGGTTTGATCTACTAAAGAGGCCTGAACTTGGCGGGGTTTGGTTGTGATGATGTGGGAATTGCTCATACCCAAGCGTTGGTCAATATATTGGGTTTGATACCGTGACTGCTTAAATAGTTCCGCAGTTCTCATGACAACTTCTTGATTATCCAACTGAATATAAATATCTGCGAAATCTTTGTTATTTAAGTCAAAAAATACACAGGCATCCTCAAATGAGCCAAAGTAGCAGAGGTTACCACCTTGACCGAGAAATACAATGCGGTCACACAGATCAATATTACTTGTAGCATGGGTAACTAAAATGATGGTTCTGCCTTGATTAGCTAACTTTCTGAGCAGTTGCATCATTTTTTTATCTAAACCGGGGTCTAACCCTGAGGTGGGTTCATCTAGAAAAAATAGTTTGGGATCGACTAATAACTCTACTCCGATGGAAACTCGCTTTAATTGTCCACCGCTGAGGTTTTTAACTAACACATCCCGACAGCCTAACATTTCAATTTGAGTGAGAGTTTTTTGAATAATCGAATTTAGATCGGTATCGGGGGGAAGTCTGAGTTTAGCTGCATATCTTAAGGCTTCTGTAACTGTTAATTCCTTGTGAATAATATCTGATTGAGGCACATAACCGATTTGATTGCGATAAATATTAAAGCTCTGTCTGAGGTTTTCTCCATTGATGTAAACTGTGCCTTGGTTTGTAGGTTGAATCCCCAGTAAGGTTTTCATTAAAGTAGATTTACCGGCTCCACTTCCCCCAACTAAAGCAACTAGTTGGCCTGGCTCTATGGCTAAAGAAATCTTATTGAGTAAAACTTTTTGCGAGTTTTTATTTTTAACAACTCTAAAAATGTTCTTAGCGTCAATGCGAATATAATTACCAGTGTCAGAGATGACTAATTCATCCCCTTGTAAGACCAAAGTATAAGGAACAATTTTAATAACTGCACCAGAGGTGAGATGAGTTTTACCATTGACTTTTGTACCATTGACAAAAACGCCATTAGTACTGCAATCATACAAGATATATTCCCCTGATCTGATATATTCAATCACCGCGTGTCTACGGGAAATGGTGGGGGCGATAATTTGTAGGTTAGCTGCGGGGTCTCTACCCACAACGGTTGACTTTTCCTTGAGAGAGATGGATGAGAAAAATGAACTTTTCTGCTGATGAAAACTACTGCTAGGGTGATGAAATTCTAATGTTACTAAAAGGTTAAAATTTTGACCTATTTTAATAATATCTCCGTTTTGTAGGGAATATCCTAAATTATGACTGATTAAATGATTCTTTATAAAGAGTTTATTACTACTTGGTTGAAGGCGATCGCCATCATAAATGTAGTAATTTCCGTCAACTTCCACTAAAGTAGCTTGACAGCGACTAATTACTTTCCAGTCTGCGGGTACTAATAGGTCTGCTAGTTGGGGATCTCTGCCTATGATATGTTGGCTTTGGGTAAGTTCAAATTTGGGGAGTGTTTGACCCTGATTGGTAAGAATAATATAGGGTCTAGAGGTTGGGGTCATGCTAATGGATTGATATAAGTAATAAATGTTACTGTGTTATTGGTTAATTAGTCAAAAACTAGGTTTAAATGTCTTGTTTTTGATCACGGTTGTTTATATGTAGATAGCGCTTTGAGTTCTTAAATATACTTAACTAGTAATTATATCTTTAACATTGTATAAAATTTCTTGCATCTATCTTAAGACATATTTTTTATGTTTATGGGTAGCAAGGTTGTGTAATCAAGGTCACAAAAAGCAAAACCGGAGGGGGATAACCTCCGGTGTAGTCAGAATTTATCGGGGAATAAAGTTCAAATTTGACCGGTAAAGACTCGTTGAGCAGGTCCTGTCATGTAAATTCGTTGGTTGGTTTCTGACCATTCAATTTGCAAGGGTCCACCAGGTAATTCTACAGTGGCGGTGCGATCGCATTTTCCGGTTAACACCCCTGCTACTAGGGAAGCACAAGCACCAGTCCCACAAGCTAATGTAATACCTGCTCCTCTTTCCCACACCCGCATTTTTAAATAGTCGCGACTGACTACTTGAATAAATTCCGTGTTTGTCCGTTGGGGAAAGGCTGGATGATGTTCAAATTGAGGGCCAATAATTTCTAGGTCAATGGCGGCGACATCTTCCACAAAGGTGATACAGTGGGGATTACCCATACTTACACAGGTAACTTCCCAGGTTTTACCTGCTACTTCTAAGGGTTGATTAATCACTTTTGTCTGAGCAGTCCCTAGGGTTGTGGGAATTTCCCCAGCTAGCAACCGGGGTAAACCCATATCTACCTTGACTTGACCATCAGTCATGAGTTGGGGTGTAATTACACCTGCTAGGGTATGAATATGATATGAATCTTTGGTTCTAGATTCCCCTTCTAAGTCAGCTAAAAATCTGCCTAAACAACGAATACCATTACCACACATTTCCGGTTCTGAACCATCAGAATTAAAAATCCGCATAGTATAATCAGTACCGCTTTCTCCTGGTAAGGCAAAAATTACACCATCAGCACCAATGCCAAAATGGCGATCGCATAACTTAACTGCTTGTTCAGGAGTCAACAATGGTAAAGATGACAAGCGATTATCTATTAAAATAAAATCATTCCCCAAACCATGATACTTAGTAAATTCTGTTGCCATCTTCCCTAGAATAAATTATCAATGACTAGAGGAAATTATAACGAAAATGCCGACATACCCCACCTCAAAAAGATGGGGTTTTACCTACCATGAATAAATTTAACTAACTGTGGCGCGTGTTGATTCAGTATCAATGGGTTTGATGAAGTAAAGACGCAACATATGGGAAATAATCGCCAAAGTGGGGGGGATTTTTTGCCAGAACTTGATAATTCCAGGGCGATTACTTTCCTTAATTTCCGTCAGTCTCTGGGTGTTGATGAAACACTGTTCTAATCGCCAGAAAAATTCGGGGTGATTAGTATCTAAAATTATAGGAAAAGCCCTGGCTGAGGTGTTATTAGTCTCCTGGATGACTGTATTATTGTATTTGCGCGGGTGTATACCAATGGCTTCATAAAATGTGGCCCGTTCAAATACTGTAATGGTATGGGTGACAAATACAGTCAACAAAAAGAACCGCACCCACAATCGTGCTTTCCAATTGTTCCATAATTTTGGTTGCGATCGCAACAGTGCTTTAAAGAAATCCCCATGACGGTTTTCATCCTGACACCAACTTTCAAACTTGCGGAACAGAGGATAAAATTGATATTCAGGATTTGCCTGTATATGACGGTGGATTAAGATGTAACGCCAGTAACCAATTTTCTCCGAGAGGTAGACTGTATAAATTACCCATTCTGGAGGGAAAAAAGTATATGTACGGTGTTTAGTCAGATAACTTAAGTCTAGAGACAGATTAAAATCTGCCATAGATTTATTGAGAAATCCCGCATGGCGTGCTTCATCCCGTGCCATATAATTAAAAGCATCAGCCAAGAGGGGATTTTTAGCTTTGAGTCTGCGGGATAATTCTTTAAACAGCAAAAACCCCGAAAACTCTGAAGTACATGAACGCTCTAAAAAGTCAATAAAAGCGCGGCGTTTTTCTCCCTCAACGTGTTCCCAAGATTGCTGAAACTCTTCATCGCGCACGAAGTGATGGCGGTTATAGTCAGCGCGCAACTCGGCGACAATGGCCTCCAACTCAGTCTCATGCGCGGAAATATCTAAATTAGCCACCGCTTCAAAGTCAGTGGTATAAAAGCGAGGCGTTAACAAAGTTTCCTGAACAGGTGCTTTAATCCCTGGTTTCGTGTAATTGGGGTTGGGAGTTTCAATAGACTTAACCATGAGACTGCTTTCATATTTGATCTTTTCATATTTATATAAGCATAAATTATCAAAATGACACATCAGTTAAATTATTGAAAAGTAATTTTAGATAAATAACCTTAACTACTAATTGCTAATTCTGATTTTATCCAGTAATCCAGGGAACCGAGAGACTATTTATTAACAAACTTTCTCTGTAGTCAGATGCTAAATGTGTACAGTAAAAGCCAGCCAAATCTAAAGAAATATTAATAAGTTTATAGCTATACAAATATTAATAGTTAAATTATTTTATGAGAGAACAATAATGCGATGCCTACCACCAATGATAATCGCAGCTAATTTCTACAGTTTAGCCTATTTGGTGGGAGTCAACACATCACGCATTGGGGAAACTCTTTAGACTAGATAACAGCGAAAGCAGAGAAATTTATTAGTAGTTTGATTTCCGCCGCGCTACATGAGGCGGGATGGTTACAGTTTTTTGGAGGTTTTGATGGTTTTTGTCTTGCCTGGTGTTAAATTTGATCTAAATATGATCCAAAAGTATGATACTCCTGCACCCCGATATACAAGTTATCCACCTGCTACGGAGTTAAATACAGAATTTATTGCAGGTGATTTTCGCACCGCCATCACCGCATCCAACTACCGAAAATCTCCCCTGTCTTTATACTTCCATATCCCCTTTTGTCAGACTGCTTGTTACTTTTGTGGCTGTAATACAGTAATTTCTCAAAACAAGAATATTGCCAAACCTTATATAGAACATTTGGCGCGAGAAATCAAGAACATGGCGCGCTTAATTGATCAAGACAGAAAAGTCCTGCAAATTCATTGGGGTGGTGGTACACCCAACTATTTAAATCAGGAACAGGTCAAATTTTTGTGGAAACAAATTACAGATAACTTTAATATTGATTCCCAAGCTGAAATTTCCATTGAAATTAATCCCAGCTATCTCGATAAAGACTATATTTTCTTTTTGCGTGAGGTGGGGTTTAACCGGATTAGTTTTGGTATTCAAGACTTTAACCCCCAAGTACAAATTGCTGTGAATCGTCTCCAACCAGAAGCATTACTGTTTGATGTCATGGATTGGATTAAAGCAGCCAAGTTTGATAGTGTGAATGTGGACCTAATTTATGGTTTACCCCATCAAACTCTCCAGACCTTTCGGGAAACAGTCAGCAAAACCATTGCATTAGATCCTAACCGCATTGTTGTGTTTAACTTCGCCTATGTACCATGGATGAAACCAGCACAAAAAAATATTCCCCAAGCTGCATTACCGCAACCCCAGGAAAAGTTAGAAATCCTCAAAATGACCATTGAGGAACTGACAAATAGTAAGTATCTCTTTATTGGTATGGATCATTTTGCTAAACAAAATGATGAACTAGCGATCGCCCAACAAAATCGTACCCTCCAGCGTAACTTTCAGGGATACACCACCCACGCAGGAACCGAACTATTAGGCTTTGGTGCTACATCTATTAGTATGCTCCATGATGCTTATGTACAGAACCACAAGCAGTTAAAGAATTATTATCAGGCGATCGCCTCGGATATTTTACCTATAAGTAAAGGTGTTAAACTTACTCAAGATGATATCATCAGAAGGGATGTAATCATGTGTATTATGTCTCACTTTCATCTGCATAAGCAAGATATAGAAGACAAACATCACATCAGTTTCGATGAATATTTTACCCATGAACTAGAGGCTTTAGCACAACTGCAAGCTGATGGACTGGTGAACATATCAAACAAAGACATAGAGGTGACAGATATTGGTAGGTTATTAGTCAGAAATATTGCTGTTATATTTGACAATTATCATCAAACCAAAGAACAGCGATTTTCCCGAGCAATTTGATATTGATGATTAATGTATAGAATATTGTTTTACCCCACCCTAACCCTCCCCTTGTCAGGGGAGGGAAAACCTTTGCGACCTTTGCGCGTACTTAGCGACCTTTGCGTTTAAACACCGTACAGGCGATCGCCCCAAAGCTCCCCGAC
>NZ_JANQDG010000146.1:0-6326 GCF_029891665.1 Anabaenopsis sp. FSS-46
GCAAAAATAAGGTGTAGATGTCTAGATTGCATTGTGCTGTCGAGGGTTTAGTAATTTCTCTCATTCTCCCATACCCATTACTAGACGACCCTTATTTATCAATGCACTATTTTGTTATTCTGTCAATGCGTAAGTCCTATAAAATATTTACACCCCTGCCAAAGTTGATATTGTCAATATTTTGAAATTTGCCAACTGATAATCCTGGTAATCGAGGATTAGTTAGAGTAGTTAGTACCTCTAGTTTCTCCAGTATATTTATTTTACTGGCAAGAGCACCAATACCAATACCAGCACCAACACCAACACCACCACCAGTTCCAGAATTAATTCCACCTGCTGCCTGACCTATCCCATACCCCGCCAGCAATCCTAATCCCGCGAACGTACCTAGACCAATAGTGCCTAAAGAGCCTATTGTGAAAAATTGACGGAGTTCATAATCTTTAAAATTAAAGAAGTTAGTACCAAAGAAGTTAGTACCACTGATATCAATTGTATTAACTACACTGAGGTTAGGCAAAAAGTCTAAACTAGCCAAAGAGTCCGCTCGCTTCAAAAGATTTGTAAGTGTAATCTCCCCGTCAAAGACTATACTTGCTATGGAATTTACAAAACCACCACTGCCTGCACCACCTAAACGATTTTCACCACCTAAACGATTGCCTTCACCACCTATTAATTTACCCTTAAACTCTTGACCACTTTTTTGAACACTAGCATCCATGGTAAAAGTATTGGCATTACGTCCACTTGTCTGGTTGTTGTTCCTCTTGTGGTGCTCCCCCTTTGGGTTCGACTTTAAGACTAACACTACCTGAAGAACTCTTCCAACCCTTGAGGCTGGCCTGAGCAGTTTTTAAGTATTCGTCTATATTTCTGTCGTTACTATAATCACCAGCTATTAATTTGCCATCACTGAGAATATAGGCGAATTTATTGTTATCAACGACACCAGAGAAATTTAAAGTGTTTACGTCTCTCTTTTGTTCAGTTACCTGATCATGACCCCAACCACTGGTAAAGACATATTTGTCATTACCATCACCACCATTTAAAGTGTCATTACCAGCACCACCATTTAAAGTGTCATTATCAGCACCACCATCTAGAGTGTCATTATTAGCACTACCATCTAGAGTGTCATTATTAGCACCACCATCTAGAGTGTCATTATTAGCACCACCATTTAGAATGTCATTACCATCACCACCATTTAAAGTGTCAATTTCAGCACCACCATTTAGAATGTCATTACCAGCACCACCATTTAAAGTGTCATTAGCAGCACCACCATCTAGAATGTCATTATTTCGACTGCCAATAATTTTTTGAATCGTAGGAATAGGACTGGTGGTTCCCGTCGCAGAATTGGGAAGGATAGGGATAACATTGCCTTGCTGATCGACAACCTCAAATTTAACGTCTGTTATCTGTGCACCATCGTGAGCAAGAGGACTAATTGTGATGATCCACGGCTCAGTTATACTTCCTAACCCCGTAACGCTGACCTGATATTGATTATTGCCTAGGCTGGTTAGAATTTGATTTGTTATTTCATTATCATTAGCATTTTGACCGAGTTGAGCAATAGTATGATTATGATTATTCCTAGTTAATACTATCCTCACATTTTGACCCTGTACAGATTCGGGACGAGTAACCCGCCATTGGGAGGGAAGAGCATGTTGAATAGGACTTTTTAGCTCTGTAGAGAAGACATTATTATCATTCTCACCAATTGAAAAGCTACCACCTTCGGGTATATTGGAGATTTTCCAGACGTAACCGTTGTCAAGCTGGAGTTCCTGTACTGCTACTCCCTCCAATCCGTTAATCTTTATCAGTTCTGCTCGTAAATCTGATTGATTAACATTGTAGTCTATCTCTGCGGTGTCAGAGCGTAATCCATTGTTCCTATAGGTTAATTTAAACTTACCGGAATTCCCGTTATAGGATACTGTTTGGGATCTGTTATCAGGTGCAGTTATCTTGAAGGCAGTAATTGAAAAGCTACCACCTTCGGGTATATTGTAGATTGTCCAGGCGTAACCGTTGTCACCATGTGTCTGTACTTCTACTCTCTCCAATCCGTTAATCTTTCTCAGTTCTGCTTGTAAATCTGATTGATTAACATTGTAGTCTATCTCTGCGGTGTCAGAGCGTAATCCATTGTTCCTATAGGTTAATTTAAACTTACCGGCAGTCCCGTTATGGGATACTTTTTGGGATCCGTTATCAGAGGATGTTATATTGATGGTACTTAGAAATTTCAATTCATAGTCAGGTATGAATCCATTAGCGAAGGCGTTACGGGGAATCGTGATCCTCCATGGTCCAGTGCCACTGGTCTTTATCTGGCTCAAATTATTATCGCTTATTCCGAATGCTTTGGCTATATCCGTTGAAATTGTTTGACCATGTTTAAACTCTACTTGGTCTTTGGATTTTAAAGTAAATTGGTCTACGCCATCTGGTAGTGAGACATCAAGAATAAAATACGGACTTTCAGATAGTAAGGGTTCTGTTTTGACTGAGGATATTATGGGTGCTTGCTGGTCTCCTAAATTAACCTGAACACTCGTTGGATAGTTTTCATAATCAAAATTGTTTGTAGGATTTTGATTCGGAGGATTTTCAATAATTACAGGTAAATATTGATTATTATCTTGTGGCTCGAAGTAATAATTATTTGTTATCCTCCCACCAATAATTCTGGTAATGTTCTCAGCAGTTATTGCTCTAATTTCCGTAATTTCCGTGTTCCAAAGTATGACCTTATTGCTATTCGCATTATTGCTGCTCCCATTCTGAATAGCAATATTTATCTCTGTATTAATATTGCTTAAATCAAGTATTGATTGATTTTGTTCTCTATTTTGGATTTCTGGATTTTTTATCCTCAGCGTAATGGGATCTTTATTACTAGTATTTAGAATATTATGTATAATATACTTATTAGTACCTTGTCCACCTCTTATTATTTCAACATTAGTAACAGGTTGATTTTGACCGTTTACTTGATTGTTACCAGATGTAACTGTATTGTTACCAGATGTAACTGTAAAACCTAAGATATTATTATTATTGATATCAAAATTTAAATTTTGATTTACTCCCGTAAAGTCCAGGGTATCCTGGCCTTGATTAGGTTCTTCTACAACGCTATCATGACCCCAATTATCGTTAAAAATATATGTGTCATTGTCAGCACCACCATTTAGAGTGTCATTACCAATACCACCATTTAGAGTGTCATTACCAATACCACCAATTAAAGTGTCATTGCCATCACGACCATTTAGAATGTCATCACCACCATTACCTTGAAAAGTATATCCAGTGTTAGGATTATACGCAGCATCTGGATTTTCTGCAAAAGTTATAGTCTCAACTTCACTTCCCCCAGTTATGTTGCTGATATTCTGAAAGCCGTTACCCACGCCGTTACCCACTAGGTTACTAGCAGTCCCTTGTTTATCACCTCTAAAAGTAATAGTTTGTGGCTGATTTCCATCATATTGAATTGTATTGTTACCCTGACCACCATTTAAAACACCATTTAACTTTCCTATTTGTGAAAAAATGAATGTATCATCGCCATTGCTACCAGTGAGGTTCTTAATATTATTAAAGGTAGTTGTCTGATTACCAAGGTCAATTTTAACTTCATTCAGGTTAGTAATGTTAGCATTACCATTACCATTAATTGTTAAGCCGTTATTTTGTCCAAATTTAGCAGTAAACTCATTAAATCCTTGAAACCTGAGTTCATGGTGTTTACCAAGTCTAAATTGAACTTGAACATTGTTATCCTGATTAATAGAAATAGTCTGATCCCCACCAATTAGAGCACTTTGAAAATTTATTGAAGAATCCCCATTTCCTATTAGTGTGTCCAAGTTACTGAGGCTAATATTAAGGGTTTGTTGTCCCTTCGTAACAATTATATTTCCTTCATTTCCGAGATATACGTTATCTGCAAATGAAAAAGTTAAATTTCCTGTAACTGCTGCAAAACTTATTGCACCATCATCAGTAGCACTAATAATTTCACCAGGACTATTAAACCTCGCATCGTTAATGTTCACTGGTAATAAATACTGATAATCATTAATACTCTCCTGCCAGGGCAAACTAGACTCTATGGCTCCTGTCTGTACTTCCAGATGCCAATCACCACCCAACAGGGCATTACCAGTGAAATCATCAGAAGCCGCAACATCAGCCCCCGTCAAGTGAGCTAACTCCGCCACTAACTCAATGCCAATCCCCGCAGCCACATCACACCCATAAAGCAGTATATCTGCTGTTGGTGTTAAGGAGAGACTCCAATCCTGCAACTGAGACTGATACTGTGCCAAAGTAGCCTGTGTTAAGACAGTATTACCCAGAGTGATGGAACCCTCAGCACCATGGGAAACAACATGAACCGCCTCAATGCCTTGACGTTGAGCCAAAACCGCACTAATTTGGGAGATACCATCTTGGGAACCGTCAAGGACAACAGTTTCTACATGATGACCTAATCCAGTCAAGAAACTTTGATAATCCGGCACTGCCTGATCCACAAAGATAATCTCTGTTTTGGGCAACCCAGTCAAACTATCCCCGCCCACACCCTCTTGAGGCACCAATCCTGTGAGTAAATCTCTGTCATCCTCTTGAGACGGAAAAGGATCCCTGTCGGGTAACTGCAAATGAGTAGTTTCTACTAACTTAACTTCATCCATCCACTGCAATTCTGACCCCATGGGACTGAGTTGCCCTGGGAACTTATGCTGCTGTGGCGAATAATCTGCACCAATAACGTCAGAACCAGGGAAAACATCGGCACTGTGCGGGAAGTCGGAATTAAAAGACTGATTATTCATGGTTTTACCCAAGAAGTTTGTATATTTTGGAAAATATCACCAAATTAGGAGCTAATTACTATACCTTATAAAACTTAATTTATAACTTAATTGTTAACGTGAGTTGGACGGATAGGAAAGCGCAAAAAGCTAGCTATACATGAATTTGCTTCACTGGTCCTCAGAAAACCGATCATTACGATTAATCTATTAACTGTAAAAAAAAATACAAAAAATTACAAAAAATTACAATCTTTACCGTAGTCCATTTGACATCTACCTAAAAGATTTGCCTGCTCTTCCCCGTACCATTTTTTTAGTTCCATCGAACTCACGTTAATTCGGTTTTGAGAACCGTGACCAAAGGAGTGGGATACAGAGTAACATCCTAGAAAGACGGCTTTCGTCTGTCATAGCTCTTGCTATTTAGCGTGCAGTACAGTAGAATGTAAAATAGTCGGCATAGGGCATCGGCACGACTTTAAATGGGCGAGGAGCGACTGTAACCCTACTTCGGTAGCAAGTTGCAGTGAACCCTCAAAAATCACCAACCTTCTAGGTCGGTGAGTATGCCAAATGTCCGATTATCAAAGGACATGGGTAATAGATGGCCTTTTGATTAACCGTGAGAATACATAAATGATGAAACCCCAAAATACCTCGTATTCTGGGGTTTATTTTCTACTTATTACCTAACCAGGACTGCAAATCTAACAAAGTGGTAAAGTCTAATAAAGCCTCACCGAGATTTTCTAATTCTTCCAATGATAAATTTGCCAATTGTGCGCCTATATCTGGGGGTAATTCTCCCACCCTGCGTGTAAGTTGACGTACAAGTAAACGTCGTTCTCGCAGTTCCCCTTGCTGTTTCCCTCGCAGTTCCCCTATTTGTTCGCCTATTTGTTTCCCTCGTTGTTCCCCTATTTGTTCCCCTTCTTCGAGAATTTCTTGGTAAATTACTGACTCGCGCATCATACCCTCCCGAAATAGTCTTCTAATTAAATCCTTCTTAAATTTTAACCCGGCTAAAATTTGGGTGTAAGCCGAAATTTCAGGGCGCTGGGTTGTCTCCAGTGCGTTAATTCGTGAGACAATTTCTGTCAGCAAGGTTTGGGGTTGGGTGGTCGCTGTTAATGGTGCTAGTGGTAACAATGCAGGGTCTTGGAGAAAGATTTCTGGGTTTTGTTCCCACATCCGAATTAGACGATATTCATGACGGGTAGTTTCCACGTTAAAGGCTGTAGTGATTTCTCCCTCATCCAGGGGAGGAAGCAGTAATACTACTACTTGTGTCACTGGTAACCGATACAAGCGATACAACCTTACCCAATAGTCTAACATTCGCAGTGGTAGGGGTGGTGTGGATTCTAATTTGGTTTGAAATTCTAAATGTAAAATCCTGCCTTGCAGTTGTAAAAAGGTGACATAATCGGCGCGGATGGGTTCTATGCTTAATTCGGTTTTGAGAACTGT
>NZ_JANQDG010000147.1:0-11151 GCF_029891665.1 Anabaenopsis sp. FSS-46
TGATTTGAAATCATCCCAGAAACATTTAAATCTTCTACTACTATTTTTGCGTGGTTTTTGCATAAGAAAGTAGTGATTTGGTGAAGAGTATTTTTTCTGAGATTAGCTACTCTAGCGTGATGTTTAGCCAGTTGAATTTTAGCTTTGTGTCGGTTATTAGAACCTTTGTTTTTGCAAGCAAACTTTCTAGATAATCTTTTCAGCTTGATTAAATTAGCTTTGTAATGCTTAGGATTAGGAAACACTACCCCAGTAGAAAGTGTAGCTAGTTCCTTGACCCCTAAATCCACCCCTACAATCTCGTGCTGCTTATCTATTGCTTTGTGTTCTTGCTCGTAAGCAAAAGCAATAAACCAGCTATTAGCAGTCTTTGATATTGTGATTGATTTACAGGTTGTGTGTGGTAAGCCTTCATAAGTTTTTACCCATCCAATCGTCGGTAGCTTTATTGATTTGCCACCTACGGGAATCGGCTTACCTCCAGCATCAATGGTAAACGCGTCGCGATGTCCTTTCTTTTTAAACTTAGGATATCCACCTTTACCGCCAAAGAATCTAGAGAAAGAATCGCCTAGATAGTCAAAAGCATATTGAGTTATTTTCTGACAAATACCTTTTTCTTTAATCCACTCAAACTCAGGTTTAACATGGTTATTAAAAAATTTCTTCAGAATATATTTGTTGGGCTTTAATCCATCTTTATAAAGATTATTCCAAGTCGCTAAACCCCAGTTATAAGTAAACCTAGCAATACCTGCGTGTTTATTCATTATTATTTCTTGGGCTTTACTCAGTTTCAACTTTGTTTTAATGGATAAAAGCATTGCTCGACCTCAACGCTGTATTTCTTTCTTGTCTAATTCTGTCAAATCTTGTTTAGGTTCGTCAATAGCTTTTTTAAGCCTTTCCTTAATTTCCTTGGAATAATTTCTCAACCCGTACAAGCGACCAGAAAAACAATGAATGATTGCGATTAAGTCCTCGACTAATTCCTGTTGTGGAGATAGTGATTCTTGATTGGCTACAATAATTTCACATCCTACAGATGTAGCTAGTTCAAGGATGAAATCAAAAGCAAATCGGCACATTCTATCCTTATGAGCCACAACAATCGTTGAAATTTCGCCCCTTAACATCGACATCATTATTGACAGAAATTTTTTTCTTTTAAAATTTAAACCTCCACCAATTTCTGATACCCAATCATCAACAGATAATCCCCTATTTAAGCAAAAAGTTTCCATTGCAGCTATTTGATTTTTTAGTTCCGGTTGTTGCCCACTAGATGATACCCGACAATAAACTATTACTTTTCGTTTTGATTCAATAGGTTTCAGTCCTTGGGCTATTAATAAGTCATCTTCAGTATAGAAACGATGTTCTGATAATGTTCTTTTAGCAGGAAGTTTCCCAACTGAATCCCATCGTTGTAATGTCTTGACTGACACCCCAATTTTCTTTGCAAACTCATGAGGTTTAAACATAAATACACTTATAGGTGTGTAAATAATTGTACAGGTTTGTCTATTTAATTGTCAACTAGGCTACTACTCTTAAAATCCCAACCAGTGAACTGTGAGTACTGCTAAACTGGGTAATGACCTCATGAACCACTGACTATGCTAAAGCGTTCCAAGTTCGAGACTACCCAGTCTCAAATCATGTACCGTGCTGAAGATTTGATTAGTGCGGCTTCCAATCGCTACCGCATTACAGTTCAGGTGGCAAACCGTGCCAAGCGTCGGCGTTATGAAGATTTTGACAGCCCATCGGATGATATCATGATGAAGCCAGTGCTGAGGGCAATTATTGAAATGTCCGATGAACTGACCCAGGAAGATATCATTGGCGATGAGAAATCAGGATATTAATCTTATCTTGACATTCCGCTCGGTTAAACTTACCCAAAACTACCCAAGTCTAAACTTACCTGGACAATGGCAGTTTTAGCGTTAACTTCTTGTTTCATCGCGGTCTGATGATAATGCGAAAGTCTAACCGTTTTTACTGACACGCCTAGCTCTTTAGCAGTGTCGCCAATCGAAATAGTCATTTGATTGTTGTCCATAATAGAGTTACCTCGCTGTATGCACTCTATTATGTGTACATATTGGTAATAATGTCTATACTTGGGTATAATTTAAGTCGCAGTTTAGTCCCCCGGTCTGATAGCTGACATGGCGTGGCCATAGACCCGGGGATTTTCAAAACAATTAATCTATGGAACATCTGATTAAAAGCGGTGCTGGTTGGCGAATTGGCTGGAAGCCCAACGCAGCCACATTCAAAGGATTAGTAGGTACAGATGATTGGGCAATAGAATTAACCGAAGCCGAGTTAAATGATTTTTGCCGACTATTGGCACAGCTAGCGGACACAATGAAACAACTGGCGGCGGAATTAATGGATGAAGAGAAAATTGCCTGTGAAGCCGAAAGTGATTTATTATGGATGGAGGTAGAAGGCTATCCCCACAGCTACAGTTTACGCCTCATCCTGAATACAGGACGGGGTGTAGAAGGTAAATGGGATAGTGTTGCTGTGCCGGAGTTACTGCAAGCAGCTGGGATGCTGAAAGTTTTTTAAATTCACCCCTTGATTATTCCAGAGATTTGCAGTAGAATGATAATTCTGAATCGGGGCGTAGCGCAGCTTGGTAGCGCGCCACTTTGGGGTAGTGGAGGTCGTGGGTTCGAATCCCGCCGCTCCGATAAACACAAGACCTAACCTGCTAGTTTTTGATTAAAGACTGGCAGGTTTTTTAATAGGTAGCTAGACTCATACATTAGTCAAGATGTGGCGGTGGATGAGGGCGCGATCTACTAAAGACTGAATTTGCTCAGATGATAGGCGAATGCCATTGTGATAATGTTGCACCCAAGTTCTGGTAATTACATTGGGGTCATCTGGTAAAGTGGCTAAATCCCACCCTGGGATGTCTAATTCTTCCATGAGACGATTGACTTTTGGGTCATAACTCAGAGCAAAGCAGCGACAACCTTCAGCCGCAGCCATGATTAAGCTGTGTAGACGCATCCCAATAGCCATGTCCACACCTTGATAAACACCTTTTAATAATTGCGGATCTTCTAAAAGCAGAATTTGGCTCACATCTGGTAATTGGGGTTGAATGGCTGTTGCAATCGGTAAATCTTCACTCTTGTGAAATGGCAACAGTAAAATAAAGGCTTGGGTAGCTTTTTGAAACTCGACTAAAGCGCGAGTCAAGTTAGCCAAACGTTTTTCTGTGAGTTGGGGGTGATTTCTTAAAGTTACAGCCACTCTCGGCGCTGGTAAATCCTCAAGCCCTGGTACAGGCTTACTTTGCAAAGCCCACACCGGGTCAGGGGCGACTACACAGGGAATTTGCCAATCTGCTAATAAAGCAGCACTGGTGCGATCGCGCACAGTAACTGTGTTACAATGTCCGAAGGAGTATTCTGCTAACCAGCGAGTTTGTGGACGTAGTAACGGTCCTATACCTTGCGCCCAAGCAACAGTTTTTAAACCCATTTTCTGAGCCAATACCATTAAGCCCCCATAATAAAATGGACTCATGGTACTGGTGACATCTTGAATTAAACTTCCACCCCCCCAAATGAAAATATCACTCGAACGTAGTGCTTGCAATACAGGCGCAACAGCCATGCGATTGTGAGATTCTACATGATAACGATGGCGGGTTTCCTCTGGATTGCCAGAAAGCACCACGGGTGTAACATGAGGTGGTAACATTTGCACAAGGGTAGCCAATAAAGCCTCGTCACCACCATTACCTTTACCATAATACCCAGACAATAACGCCCGCATCTTTGTCATTTGAAATTACTTAGTTTTTAATTACTTATGCACGCTCTTTCTATTCCCACCTGGATTATTCATGTTTCTAGCGTTATTGAGTGGATGGTCGCCATTTGGTTAATCTGGACTTATGGAGAACTCACTGGCAATCGCACATGGTGGGGATTATCTCTGGCCATGTTACCAGCTTTAGTGAGTGCGATGTGTGCCTGTACCTGGCATTATTTTGATAATGCAGGATCTTTAGAATGGTTGGTCACGCTGCAAGCTGCCATGACCTTAATTGGTAATTTTACACTTTGGGCAGCTGCAGTATTGATTTGGCGTTCTACTAGGTCACAGGAGAAAACTGAGATTGTCCCTACCCAAGTTACTGAATCAAAGTCATGATTTCTAAAGAAACCCTATTTGCTCTTTCCTTGTTTCCCTACTTGGGTTTTTTGTGGTTTATTAGTCGTACTCCCCAAACGCCACGTTTAGCCCTTTATGGATTTTACGGAACCCTGGTGTTTGTTGCGATTACCATCCCTGCGGGAATTTACTCGCAATTACATTATGGGGTTTCCTTGGCTAATGTGGATTGGTTACATGGAGGTGCGGAAGTTTTTTTAACCCTTGCTAACATTCTGCTAGTGTTGGGGTTTGCCCAAGCGGTGAGAGAATTAAAAATGAA
Organism: Anabaenopsis sp. FSS-46; assembly: GCF_029891665.1. Lineage (NCBI taxonomy): Bacteria > Bacillati > Cyanobacteriota > Cyanophyceae > Nostocales > Nodulariaceae > Anabaenopsis > Anabaenopsis sp. FSS-46. Next base: position 4,475 of record NZ_JANQDG010000147.1, read on the forward strand.
AAATTAACGCCATCAGCAGATAACACTCGGCAAAAATGCCAATACGATAAATAATTTATAGGCTGAAATAAATGGAAGTAATACCAGCAATTGACCTATTAGAAGGGCGCTGTGTTAGACTTTATCAGGGAGACTACTCGCAGTCACAAGTTTTTAGCGAGAACCCGGTGGATATTGCTAAACAGTGGGTTGACCAAGGCGCAACCAGATTACATTTAGTTGACTTAGATGGCGCTAAAGCTGGTAAGGTAGTTAACTTGAAAGCTATTGCAGCCATTGCTGAAGCAGTGTCTGTACCCATTGAAATTGGTGGAGGTTTACGCGATCGCACTAGCGTTCAACAAGTATTTAGTTTAGGAGTAAAGTGGGCAATTCTGGGAACCATAGCCGTAGAACAACCCCAACTAGTACAAGAACTCTGTACAGAATTTCCCGAAAAGATTATCATTGGTATTGATGCTCGTAACGGACTAGTAGCCACTCGCGGTTGGTTAGAAACCTCGGAAATTTTAGCCACCCAGCTAGCTGTGCAAATGCAAGAACTGGGTGCAGCAGCCATCATCTACACAGATATCCACCGTGATGGTACACTCATAGGACCCAATTTAGCAGCCTTACGAGAACTAGCACAAGAAATTTATATCCCCATCATCGCCTCTGGTGGAGTGAGTTCTGTGAGCGATTTATTGAGTCTCTTGGGTTTAGAAACACAGGGAGTAAAAGGCGTAATTGTGGGTAAAGCCCTATACACTGGCGATATTTCCCTCACGGAGGCAATAAAGGCTGTGGGACCGGGGCGTATTCAAGATGTCCCCCCCAATCTTGATTCGAGCTTCGCTTAAAGAACTATTATACCTTAATTCAGCCGTGAACACAACATCAGCCAACAATTCAACGTCGGTTTTTCGTCTGTCTCCGTTAATTCGGCTGACACTATTAAGCCTATATATAGCACTCACCATCCCATTACCGTTTTTATCCCAGGTAACAGCCGCGGCCATACCCCCAGTATTATTGTGGGTAGGAATCAGCATTGGCTTTGTAGGTTTGTATGCGGTATTGACAGAGCGAGTAATTGTCGATGACCAAGGGATTCAAGTTACCTACCCCACCTGGGTTCCTAGCTTCTTTCGCAAAGGATGGATTTTATCTTGGTCAGATGTGAAAGAATTAAAACCCCGCTCCACTGGTCAAGGGGGACTAGTTTATTATTTTCTCAGTCGGGATGGAAAAGCTTATTTATTACCCATGCGCGTAGCTGGATTTTCCCGCTTGGTGAAAATGGTAGAAGCCACAACCGGAATTGATACTACAGATGTTCGCACCTTAGCGCAACCGTGGATGTATGTAGTTTTGTTAGTATTCACCCTGCTGCTGTTATTAGTAGATGCTTGGACTATTAATACAGCCTTAGTCATTGGTCATTAGTTATTGAACTTGCAAAATCACAGCCACACCACCCAAATCAGGCTAGAACAAGTTAACTTGTTTGCCAAGCTTAAACCCCAACTTCAGGGATACCCCATACTACAGGATATCTCCTTTGGGGTGTTTCCAGGCGATCGCATTGCCATTGTCGGTACATCGGGTGCTGGTAAAACCTCCTTGTTGCGGCTGATCAACCGCCTGTGTGAACCTACTGGAGGTAAAATTTATCTCGGAAATCAGGAATATAGCCAAATTCCTACTATACAGCTACGCCAGGAGATCACACTGGGATTACAAGAATCAAAACTGTTAGGAATGACAGTGGGGGAGGCTTTAGCTTATCCTTTATTTTTGCGTGGTTGGTCTCAAGCAAAAATTCAACCCAGAATTAACCATTGGATAGAACAACTCCACATTCCCAGTGAATGGTTAACAAGGACAGAATTACAACTTTCTACCGGACAGCGACAACTAGTAGCGATCGCCCGTGCTTTAGTTATCCAACCACAAGTTTTATTATTAGATGAACCCACCTCTGCTTTGGATGCTGGTAAAGCAGCCAATCTCATGCAAGTCTTAATTCAGCTAAATCAAACTCATCAAACAACAATTTTGATGGTAAATAACCAGCTTGACTTAGCCCGGGTATTCTGCACCCGATTATTATACTTAGAGCAAGGTCAGTTATTGACAAATCAAACAGCATCTGAAATCAATTGGATTAACCTAAAAAAACAGTTGACAGAATCGGAAACCCAAGCAACCCAAGAATGGATTTAATCCCATTAAGAACGTTGACTAATAACTGTAGAGCGTGAGTGAGTGAATCTTTCCTTGGTTAACTTAGTTGGCGGTTGCGGAACATTGGATTTTAAACTTTCCATATTAAATCTATATCCCACATTGCGGATAGTTTGAATCAAACTAGGTTGACGAGGATCAAGTTCCACTTTTTTGCGTAACGACAAAACATGAGTATCAATGGTGCGAGGGTTATCAATCGCATCAGGCCAAGCACGACGTAGTAATTCTGCACGACTCAGAGCTACTCCCCCAGCCTGTGCCAAAACGTACAGTAAACTAAACTCTTGAGGCGTTAAATCAATAAACTCACCTTGGAAACGCACCCGGCGCTGTACCAAATCAATTTGCAAACTGCCATAATCTAAATAAGCTGGTGCAATAGGTGTGCGTTTGCGGCGAATTATTGCCTCTACTCTAGCTAAAAACTCCTGCATTCCAAAAGGTTTACTAAGATAGTCATCAGCCCCGGACTTTAAACCTGCTACAATATCAGCCTCATTAGTACGAGCTGATAGCATCAAAATTAAAGATTGTTGTTGCAAATGCAACCAGCGACAAAATTCAATACCATCACCATCGGGTAAATCAGCATCTAGAATTACCAATGTTGGTTGTTGGCTTAAAAATAATTCCCTTGCTTGATAAATGCTGGCGGCTTGATGGACACGATATTCCAACTGTTGCAAGTGCCATCCCAGCAATGACCTTAGATGGGGATTTCCCTCAACGATTTCAATACAAACCGAACCCACAGCGGCAATACCCCTTAGCGTTGATGAATTTCAAAGTAACAAGCCCATGTCCAAGGTTTTGTATTCTTCGTTACTTACATTGGGATTAATTTTAGATTTTTTCATCCTCAAGGTAGTAAAATACTAAACTCATGCCTTACCCAAAGCTAAGTTAGTTATATTCTTTAATTTATTCTTAAATTTTTGTTACAGTGGAAAAAACGTGTTTTTCTATGAATATCCTCCCAGGTAGGGGTGTATTTTACCCACAAACCCTAAACAGGGTGAGATTAAGTTAACCTATACCTAAGTTTTTGGTGTTTTCGGATTAAATATGTTTAAAATACATGACTGCATCCGCTATTGAATATGGAAACTTACCCCAAGTAATTATAAAAATAGCTTATAAAACTATCGGGTTCTAAATTTTATGGAATAACATGGGATTACCTTCTGGGGGGAGGATCTAGCCTCAACTAGATATTGCGTCATTGATTTGAAGCGAGAAATGTGAAACTAACACTTCACATTTGAGCGTGAATCGTTTACAATTCTCATTCTAAAGAGATTAACATAGCAGTTATGCTCCAAGACACACAAACCATCCGCTATTACCAAAGAGTGACTGACGCCTTCGTCGAGCTATGGAATCGCGGTTATCGGACGGACGATATGCGGATGTATTTGGATGGGTATCTAGCCGCACTGCGACAAAGCAACGCTATTGAACCTATACTGATCCACCGCCTAGAAGAGGAAGCTAGCCGCTACCTGTACGATCCATCGAATTTTGCCAGAACCCAACCAGAACGACAACTTGATTACTATTAATGGCTTATTTAATCCCTTATACCCTGCCCCTAATAGTTGCCCTAATCGTCAACGCTGTCAATTATATCATGTTTCCAGCGTTTGTCAATCTTTTATTGGTGTGAAATTCTCGTGACATTTTGTCTATCAGACAAAGGAAGGATCTCCGCCGTTTTACGGCGGGGAGTTGCCAATGATCACGCTTACATACCCAACCATAAGGATGTGCAGTCGCAAACGTGATCAATAAAATGGGCAACCCCATCAAGAATGGGGAATTACCGGGGATGACCTAAGAAGCCAGTGCCACTTCGACCAGTTGCTGCAACTCACCGTTTTGGTAAAGTTCAATCAAGATATCTGAACCGCCCACAAATTGACCGTCAATATAAACTTGGGGAATTGTCGGCCAGTTAGAGTATTCTTTAATACCTTGACGAATTTCCGTGTCTGAGAGAACGTCAACTGTTTCAAAGGGAACCGCCAACGTGTTGAGAATCTGGACAACGTTGTTAGAGAAACCACACTGGGGCATCAACTTGTTTCCCTTCATGAAAACCATGATTTTGTTTTGTTGTATCAAATTATCAATTTTTTCTTTGGTTTCTGGGGTCATGGACTTTTTGTTTCCTATATTGCTAATAGCCAAGATATCAATAGTCAGTGTCCCGGTGGCAATCTGAACTTATTCATTTTAGGAAGCTGCTGTTGCTTCCCACGCTGCGGGAGTGTAGGTTTTTAAGGCCAAGGCATGAATTGCTTCAGTGGACATAGCTTGTCGCAAAGCACCATAAACTAACTGGTGTTGTTGTACCAGTCCTTTATCGGTAAACTGTGATGAAACCACTGTTACCTGATAGTGGTCACCGCCACCAGTCAAGTCTTGAACCTGAATTTGGGCATCTGGCAGTTCTGCCTTAATCATTGCCTCAACCTGCTGCGGATTAATCATCGCAATTCCTGAAAGACTTACTTTTCTATTATTAACAGATACAGGTAGGCAACATATGTTTCAGGTTTCAGGCAGACTGACGATCAACGCGGCTCTAACTTAGATATTACCATTTCAGACCTTCTTTGAAGATGTGCGGAATTTATTCACTTTGAGACGAGCTAGCACCTTGTCTGGGAAAGGGTGCATCCACAAAACCCAATTCAAATAACTGCTGATAAGCCTTCTGTCCTAAATCCCGGGTGGGATTTTGACTCTTAATAATCTGAATGAACAAAGGGACGGCTAACTCCGGTTGATTTTGCGCCCGATGTACCAGTGCTAACTGATAGGTGGCTTCGTCTCGCTTTTGGGCTGTTTCTAAGGCTTTTTGGCGCTGGGAATCGGAAATGCGAGGATCAATACCCGTAAAACTAGAGTTTAACTCCTGATAAAAATTAGATAACTGATTATAAAGTTGACGTGCATCCTGGAGTTTTTTCGCCGCTAAAGGGTAGTTTTGAGCAGAAACAGCTGCGGCGGCTTCCGCCATCAGCCGTTCACCGCCCTCTATACTCAAAATGCTGTTACTTTGTGTAGGACGCAGAGTATTGGGATCGTTGGGTTCAATGATTTGTACTTGACTAGGGAGACTGGGTAGCTTTTGTACCTGAGCATTGACAGGTGACAGCAGGTTGAGAACTGCTATGAATGATAAAGCCGTGGGGCTAATTAAAGAAGGAACAGCAGCGGATTTCATGGGATCAAGTAGTGCAACTATGTAGAAAACATGGAAACTTCTAGGTTTCTCTGATTTAGACTGAAAATCGGCGGAAGTGAGTTCCCACCAAAATCGCCGATCCAAAAAAGCTAACTAATGCTAACAAAAGTCGGCTTTCTCTTCCTATTTCACCCTAGCAGTGTCGGCACTATCTAGTCCACAGGCTAACACGATCAATCTGACCGCTTCTTTTTTTAAATTAATCGCCGCTTTTAAATCTCTGTCACTCTCAAAGCCACAAGTATCACATTTAAACACTCTGTGAGACAATGGCAGTGATGATTTGTTTTCTCCACAACTTGAGCAAGTCTTACTACTGGGATAAAATCTATCCACAATTACTAACTTACTGCCATACAGTTGTGTTTTATATTCCAACTGCCTTCTAAATTCATAAAAGCCCATATCTGATATAGCTTTTGCTAATTTACCAGCTAACATCCCCGACACATTCAAATCTTCTATCCCTATAACCGCGTGGTTTTTGCTAATATAGGTGGTGATTTTGTGTAATGTATCTTTTCTGATATTAGCTATTTTTTGGTGTAGTCTTGCTATTTGGATTTGGGCTTTTCTATAATTATTTGAACCTCTGAGTTTATGTCGGTTCAAATATTGCATTGTTGCTAATTTAGACTCGTACTTTTTATAACTTTTCACTCCATCAAATACTTCTCCTGTTGATAATGTTGCTTGATGATTTATGCCTAAGTCAACTCCTACAAAGTCTTGATTTTTGGTTGTTGACTTTGGGTTTACCTCCAGTTTCCACGAGATAAACCACTTATCAGCTTGTTTACTGATGGTGACAGATTTCGGTTTATATCCAGTCGGGAGAATTTCATAAGTTTTCAGCCAACCAATTACGGGGAATTTGATTTTTCTATAATCAGTTTTTATTGCCCCATCTAAGGTAAAAGAATCATGTCTCCCTTTTTTCTTAAACTTAGGAAACCCTTTACTTTTTTTGAAGAAGGATTTAAAGGCATCTGACAGATATTTTAATGCGTATTGAGGGGCGCATTTAGAAACTTCATAATACCAAGGATGAGTAGATTTAATGGCTGCTACTAACCATTTATGTAAATCTATAGCTGTGGGAAATTTGATTTTGTCTTGAGGATTAAGTTTGTTATGTAATAATACCTGTTGACAAAGTGCTAAACCTTGATTCCAAGCGTGTCTGGCTACT